>DATHUN010000028.1:0-3229 GCA_035462205.1 Anaerolineales bacterium | reverse complement strand
GGGGTCGAGCGCGCGCACCCGCAGCTGGCCTTCGGTGTGCGGCTCGTCGAGCTCGCCGAACCAAACCGCCACGTCGCCGCCGACGATGACCGGACGCCCCCCAGCCTCGACGACGACCACCTGCAACCCGCGCGTGTGCCCCGGCGCCGGGACGAGCCGGAGCCCGGGCAGTAGTTCGAGCTCGCCGTCGACCGGCACATACTGCACGCCGGGCGCATCGACCCACTCGCGAATAGTGTAGTCGTCCTTGCTGCGCGCGTCGTCGAGCTCCAAACGCTGGACGTAGATCGGCCTGCCGGCGAAGAGGTGGTTGCCACCACAGTGGTCGAAGTGCAGGTGTGTGTTGACGACGATGTCAATGCCGGCGAGGTCGAAGTCCTGCTTGCTCAGTGGATGGAGGCGGGGATCAAGGTCGGCCACCGCCGGGTGCAGCTCCGTCATGCCGGTGTCGACCAGCACACGCGCATCAGGATGGTCGATGACGTGCACATAGACCGGCATCCGTTCGCCCTCGGCGAGCAGATCGGCAACGCGGACTGGCGTGATAGTGATTTTCTTTTTCATGATTCTTATTTTCCCAAATGCTCTATTTAAATTCTTTGGCGGCAAATTCTTTTGTCACAGATTCCCCAAAACATCCGTTATCGATTTATTACTTGAGCTGCTCGTTCAATCCGACGATGATGCCCTCGGGACCGCGGATGTAGGCAAGCCGATTCGTGTCTTCGTATTGCACCACTTCGCCGACCAGTTCGGCGCCGTGGGCAAGCAGGCGCGCGACCATCTCATCGATGTCATCGACGGACAACATGATGCGGCGGATCCCGAGTTCGTTCACGGGTGCCTTCTCGGGCCCGGTTCTGATCGCTTCCGGCGTGTGGAACTTGTCCAGCTCGATCCGTCCGTAACCGTCCGGAGTGCGCATCAGCGCGAGGGTAGCACGGACGTTCTGAAGGCCAATGAGACGATCTACCGATGGGCCCTCGACGGTCGTCTCGCCTTCCAGCTCCATACCGAGTTCAGCGAAGAACGCTTTGGCAGCCTCGAGGTCGTCGACAACGATGAGAACGTTGTCCATTCGTAGTAATTTATTTTTCGTCATAGTCATAAAATTATTATACCTGCCTAAATCTTCTCAGGCTGCACGCTGTGTTGGGCAGCAAGAGAGTCGCCCTCACTCAGGGATTGACTCCCAAATGACTTCTTCCCAATCGATTACCAATTCAACTTGGCTGTCGCCCAATGTTCGAACCTCGCCTGCGCCGACTGCCAGACTATCATTCAGCCAGCGATAATTCTCGTGATCACTCAGGTGAGAAGCGGATGCCACGATCTGTCGGCGACCCGCTGGATAACCTCTACCATAGCCTGAATAGTTGAAAAAAATTACGGCTCCATCGCTTGTTTCGATGACGCCCTGGAAATCGGGTTCAAATGTGCCGTCTCCTCTTCGGCGAGGATGATTAGCACCTCGGAACTTGCCATCGACGCGTCCTTCACAAGTCCCCTCGGCTAACATGAAATGCTGACCCTCAGTGCTAGACGGAGAAGACAGAGCCATACCCCATTCCTCAGGGTAAGTGAAGCGGACACGATAAAGTGGAAGTAATTTCATTTTCAAAACCTCCTATGGCATTCATTGAAATTCAGCTTATTGCTGCCCAACGGCTTGCGTTACCTGCTGGTGAGGAGAACAAAGCTTGGAAACGGAAAGCTGCCAAAGTTCAGAACAAACCTCAAAAAACACACAGAGTCCCAGCCGTCCGCCTCTTTTCGCCCCGGCGGGGTTTGCCGGGGTGCACGCTGTGTTGGGCTGCACACCATCGGCGAATAGTGTCTTCGGAGATTATGCGGGCTCGCCTTTCTACGGAGATCCAACACTCGGTGCTGAGATCGTCCCACCTAATTGTTCAACCGCATCAATCCAATCCATACACATGCCATCTGCAACGATTTGTCCATTCTTCAGATAATAGATCCCGAACCCATTGATCTTGATTTGTTTCCCAGTAGGCGGAATGCTGTAAAAGAGGCCCTGGTGCGTTCCATGAAAAATCCAATGTACCATGACGGTATCGCCCTCGGCTACTAGATCGCGAATCTCTTCATAGCGGTCAGGAAAGGATTCATTGGCGACGGTCGCAAAGCTTTTCACAGACTCGCGCATCTCAGGCGAAAACAGTGTATCAATTGCATCGAGGTGACCTTGGTTAATAACTTCCTCAATATAGCGCTGCACGACCGCTTTATTGGTTTCAGTTGTCATGTTATTACCTTTCATTTTACAGCTTGTATTTCAACTATCATTACCGAGCCTCTGTTTGAGCAGCCCAACGGCTTGCGTTACCGGCGGCTGGGACGAGACTCGCCGTCGAAACGGTAAAAACTCAAAGCCACGAAAAAAGCTCAAAAAACGCGGCGCGTCCCCACCTGTCCACTGCACGCATTGTTAGGCACCGCTCGAATTTTTCCTTACCCTGAATCTTTGTTGCCACGTAGCTGGTTTAGAACAGATAGATCATCCCAGTAGGAAACGTCTTCCACAACCTTGCCGTCCACAAAGCGAATTAAAGCCATCCCCTGAACTGTCACCCGATTGCCGCTTGGCGGCACCCCTAAATGTTCTCCTTGGTGCGTTCCTGAAAACCGCCAATGAATGGCAACCTTGTCGCCCTCCGCAAGAATATCTAAAAATGTATACTCGATGTCGCGGTAGACCGCGTGAATCGAACGGAGCCATTCTCTTTCCTGCTGGATATCTATGCCAGGTGCGAACATCTCATCGCAAATATCAAGATTTCACTTGTTCCATCGTTCGTCGTCGAACCGACGGGCCAATGCTTTATTTTCTTCGACTGACATAGTGACACTCTCCTTCGCTTTGTAGCTACTGCAATTCGGAATGCATTAGATCGACATTTACTCATTAAATGATAAAGCCGGGTATTTCTGACAGGTTCTTCTCCATTCTACTGCTCTATGTAACGATCATAACGGTTACCTTGGAGACTTAGGTGCCTAACGGCTGGCGTTACCCGTCGCGCTAGCACCCTGATGCGGGCTGGGGGGCGGGACGAGATAATGCCGGTTTGCCGGAACTAACTCCAAGCCACGCAAACTGCCTGAAAACGCGCAGACTCCCACCACGCCAGCCCCGGCGTTCTCCCGGGGATCGCGTGCACGCTGTGTTGGGCAGGCATGCCTTGAGCAAGACTGTACACTGAGAACA
>DATHUN010000027.1:0-6880 GCA_035462205.1 Anaerolineales bacterium | reverse complement strand
CTGCGTGCGCGAATAATCGAGCAGGATGATGCGTTCAAAGCCGGTGTAGCGCGGCGTATTTCGTCCGGCGCCCGCTCCGACTTCCAGAAGGTAGCGTCCTTTTGGCGGGAGAAGACGCTTGAGAGCTATCGCTTCTGTGCGGTCCTCGTACTCACGCCCGCCTTTATCCCAAAAGGAGCTTTGGTAATCGGAACCTTCGTAATTGCAAACGGGAGGATGTTTTTCTTCGTTCATAGGAAAGGAGCCAGGTTTTAATACCCGACTCCTATCATATCAACAAAATCTATTTTTTGTGATTGCCACGACCGATAGCCTGGTACATGAAGCCCATTTCGCGCATCACGGATGGATCATAGATGTTGCGACCGTCATAGATTACTGGTGACTTCAGCACTTCTTTTACCTTTTCCAGGTCGAGCTGCTTGAATTCATTCCATTCCGTCACGACGACTAAGGCATCACAGCCATCTGCCATCTCATATACATTGTCGCAGATTTCCACATTTGGCACCAAGGGAGCAGCAGTCCGTCGGGCCACGGGGTCATAAGCACGGACCTTGGCACCCGCCTCGATCAGCGCCGCGGCAATGTCAATGGAGGGGGCATCCCGCATGTCATCGGTGTTCGGTTTGAAGGCAAGTCCCAGCAAGCCGATCAGCTTGCCTTCGACGCTGCCACCGAGCATTTTCCCGACCTGCGTGGCGACCGCTCGGCGTCGATCATAATTGATGTCCATCACGTCGTTCAATATGCGAGGGTTGAGTCCACGTTCTTTCGCCATGTATGCCAGGGCTTGGACATCCTTCGGGAAGCACGATCCACCCCAGCCCAAGCCTGCATCCAAAAAGTGACGACCGATGCGCGCGTCATAGCCCATACCCGCCGCCACTTCCTTCACATCCGCGCCGACTATTTCACACAGGTCCGCCAGTTCGTTGATGAAGGAGATCTTGGTAGCAAGGAAAGCATTGCTGGCATATTTGATCATCTCGGCTGTGCGCAGGTCGGTAATAACGATGGGTGAGCGTAGGGGTAGATGCAACTGCGCAACCTTATTTGCCGCGTCCCGGTCGAGCGAGCCGATCACGTTGCGGTGCGGGCTCATAAAGTCTGCGATGGCAGAGCCTTCACGCAGAAATTCGGGGCAGGACACGACGGCGAAGTCGGTCGGCTTGGACTGCGCACTCTTCACGATATCAGCGACCCAGTCCCCGGTACCGATCGGAACGGTGGACTTGTTGATGATGATCAGCGGGGCAGTCATATTCTTGGCAATTGAGCGGGCGGCAGACTCCACGTACTTCAGGTCCGCATTACCATCCACTCCGGAGGGTGTCCCGACCGCGATAAAGGCAAATTCGGCACCCTCGAGCGCATCGGCATAGGATGTCGTAAAGGACAGGCGACCCGCCTTGACATTGCGCTTGACCAATTCCTCGAGCCCGGGCTCGTAAATGGGCATGATGCCTTTCTTGAGATTTTCCACGCGTTTGTCGTCCACATCCAAGGCAACCACGCGATTGCCCAGGTCAGCAAAGCAGGCGGCGGTCACTAAACCCACGTATCCGACGCCAATCACACAAATTTGTTTCATTTTTTTAACCTCTCTATAGTATGTATTCATCCCCAACAGGACGAATAATTTGGTCACAGGGTACAGTGAATTTTAAAATAGTTTGTACTAAAGATTTAATGGACCCGTCGTCGGCGCCGGTTTTCTTGCTTTCTTCCCAACCAGGGCACTCTCGATCAGGGCTAGAAAGCCGTCTACATGGATGGGTTTTGATACATACCCATCACAACCTGCCTGAATGGCGCGTTTGCGTTCATTAGGCAGTGTATGAGCTGTCAATGCGTACAGCGGGATAAACTTCGTTGCTTCGTCAGCTTTTAGTTTTTGTGCGGCAAGCCAGCCGTCCATTTCGGGCATTCCCAAATCCATCAGGATCAGGTCCGGTTTTTGAAAGCGAGCCGCATCCACTCCATCGCGTCCGTTGACCGCCAGGAAGACATCGTATCCCGCACGCTCCAAAATGAAGCGGACCAATTCATAATTGTCCATGTTATCTTCCACGATCAAGATACGTCCCTTGTTCATCTTGTTCGCGCGGCTTTCCCTGATTTGTGAAGAGTTTCCAGCATTTGTCTGTTCAAAATTGAGTTCCCGGTTCGAATATTTATACGGTACTAGGTAAATATACCGCGTCTCACATCATCGGGCAATGTGGTATCTACCGTGCCTTGGCCTTAGGGTGGAATATAATTCAACCGCTTATGAAAATTCTCTACGTTGCTGATGGTCGCTCCCCCATCGCTCAAAACTGGATTCGTCATTTCGTGGAGCGCGGGGATGAGGTATATCTCGCTTCCACATTTGCCTGTGTGCTGGATTTCCCGGTAAAGGCGCTGGAGATCACACCGGTGGCATTTAGCTCCGTCAAAAAAGTGACTCAACGCCCGGGCACCGCCTCTGCCCGGACTGTGGGTCTGCGTACCGCTATTCGACCGTGGTGTGGACCCTTTACCATTCGCCGCGCCGCCGACAGACTGCGTGGATTTATCCAACGCGTTCAGCCTGACGTTGTCCACGCCATGCGGATTCCTTATGAGGGAATGGCCGCTGCGGACGCCTATACTGGCGCGCCCCTGATCGTCTCCACCTGGGGCAATGACTTTACCTTGCACGCGCCCTCAACACGACTGATGGAGCACTACACTCAATGGACGATGAAGGTCTCGGACGCGTTACACGCCGATTGCCAACGGGACGTACGCCTGGCGCATACATGGGGATTTGCTAAGGATAAGTTAAGTCTCGTAACGCCGGGCAACGGCGGCGTTCGTACAGATGTGTTCTATCCGCCGGAAAAACCCGTAGATCAGCCTATTATTATCAACCCGCGTGGCTTTCGGCCTTACGTGCGCAATGACGTATTTTTCCAGGCTATTCCGCTTGTGCTGGCAAAACATCCCACAGCAAATTTTATCTTTGCACTGATGGCAGGCGAGCCACAGGCAAAAGAGTGGATGCGAGAATTAAAGATTGGTCATGCTGTCGAATTATTACCCCCGCTATCTCATGCAGAAATGGCTGATGTTTTCCGCCGCGCTCAGATCGTCGCCTCACCCAGCATCCATGACGGAACGCCGAATAGCTTGCTCGAAGGCATTGCCTGCGGGTGCTTCCCCGTAGCTGGGGAACTCGAATCAATTCAGGAGTGGATCACGCCGGACCAAAATGGATTGCTGTTTGATGCTAATAATGCACAGTCTACTGCAAATGTGATTTGCTCTGCTATCGAAAATAAGAACCTGCGAGAGCAAGCCGCACGGTTGAATCGCGAAATGATTTCTATACGCGCCGAATACGGTCAAAACATGAAGCGGGCTGAGGAATTTTATGAGAAGGTTGCGAAATTATATTCGCTCGAGTAGATCGGTGCCGGGGAAATACGCCCGCTTCGGTCAGAATGACATAGTCATTAATCTATGCGTAAACAGCTTGAGAATCTTTCCTTTGAACAATGGTTAGCCTATGTCTTTGATCATTCGGTCGAAGAAAATAAAAATGCTTGGTACTGGGATGTGGACAGAGACTGGTGGAACGAGACTCCAGCGGAGACAATTCAATTTCTCACCCAGGCCTTCGAAGATGCCGCGCAGGTCTTCCAGCCCTATAGCGATGCCCAGCTCAATCAGGGATTATGGTTTATTGCCAGCAATGCTTGCTCCAATCATATGTTCGCTCTGATCGATGAAAGTGTGCTGTGGTCTGTGCGGCGGCGTTGTATTCGATCCATTCACCAGCTTTATGGACAATGCTTCGCCAAACGCTGTACACCACATCTAAGCCATATTGACGAACCAGGCGCCAGCCCGTTGAATTTAGTTTGTTATATGTGGTGGGACATTATTCCCTTCTCAGGTCATCCTGGGAATCCAGTTTGGGAAGAGTTCGATCAAGACATTCTTAATGTCATGGAGTCCACCCTACAACTTGACTCAATTGCCTGTCAGGAAAGCGCGTTGCATGGATTAGGACATTGGCAACACCAATACCCAGAGCGGGTGGGAGAAATTATCAATAAATTCTCGATGACCCATCGAAGCCTGCGTAAAGAATTAGAGAAGTATATGATGAATGCGTTTGTGGGATATGTGCTTTAATGAATGTTCATCATAAAAGTGACCGATACTTCAAATTGAGCCAGGGCTCAATTCAACAATAAACAACAACTCATAAGATTTTTATCAGCGCCAATACAACGTCACATCATTGTTAGAACATATGTGCTATAATTCAAAGCTGCGATTGAGTTCAATCGCCTTCCTTAACAACTTACGAGAATACGACGATGAAAAAAACTTTTTATTCCTGGTTCCTATTAATCGCCTTGTTAGTGCCTAGATCTTGTGAAACCAGTGATCCCGCCTCCCTTCCCAACCGGCCCGGCTCCATCATCAGTGCACCACCACTTTCCTCATCCGTCTCTTCGGTTTCTTCCTCCGTGGGGACAATCTTGCATGTGCTGCCGCCAGCAGGGAATGTATCCACATCGGAGCCGCTATCCATTGATCTAATGCGTTCGCGCGACTATCCCGGCAGCGACATTGTGATCGAAGCCACGCTCGACCCGGGTTCAAATTACAGCCGCTACTATGTTTCCTATCTTTCAGATGGGTTGAAAATTTACGCACTGATGACCGTCCCCAATGGCCCGAAGCCGCCGACGGGTTGGCCCGTGGTGATTTTCAATCATGGCTATATCCCGCCGAATGTCTACAAGACCACAAGTCGTTACGTACAATATGTGGATGAGATCGCTCGCAGCGGCTATATTGTCTTTAAGTCGGATTATCGAGGACATGACCGCTCGGAAGGTGCTGCAGGTGGTGTTTACACGCAACCCAATTACACCATCGATGTGCTGAACGCGGTCGCTTCGGTGAAGCGTTATCCCGATGCTGACCCGAACCGCATCGGCATGTGGGGACATTCGATGGGCGGGTACATCACGCTGCGTTCCATGGTCGTCACAAGCGATATCAAGGCCGGCGTGATCTGGGGTGGCGTGGTTGCTCCCTATCCAGACCTCTTCACGCGCTGGAACGTTGGTGGGCGGCAGACGACACCGGCACGAGGCTCTTGGGTATACTCCATGGAGCAGGCGTACGGCAGCCCCGAAACCAATCCACAATTTTGGAATTCCATTTCCTCCAATGGTTATCTACGCGACCTGAAAGGGCCGATCCAATTGCATCACAGCACCACCGATGAGGAAGTGCCCGTGGAGTTTTCAGAAATGCTTTATGAGGAAATGCAACAAGTTAATCAGCCTGTGGAGTTATATACCTACGAAGGGGATAACCACAACATCTCCAGGAATTTCAGTGTGGCGATGCAGCGCTCCGTAGAGTTCTTCGATAAATATCTCAAGGGACAATAAAGGGACAATAAAGTAGACAGCGTACAAACAAGCAGACCGGGAATTAGTATTCCCGGTCTGCTTGTTTATGGAACAGTCTCTTGGATGGTTATTTAGTATTCGTCTTCACGCGGGGCACGCATCACTTCGAGGCGCTGGCGGAGCTCGATGCGGCGCTCGTCGGCGGCGTGCCGGACATCGCTGAAAAAGTTTTGTCCACGCTCGCGGAGTTGACCGCGCAAATTATCACCGGCATCGGGCGCCAGCAACAAAGCGATCGAACTTCCCACCAAGCCACCCACTGTGATGCCAATTAGAAAGCCAAACATTCTTCTCATACGTAGCCTCCTGTTTTATATTATTGTGGTCTCTCACAATAACGAAGTTAGTCCATAATCATTATACTGCTTCCCATAGCATTATTTCAATCTTGGATGGTGGACTCGTCACGAAGAGACGAAATGTGATTCCAACGAAAGATTTATAAATATTGGCATGTCTTAAATGTAGATTCTGTGGAATAATGCAGACACCGCGCGTATCCGTGGGAACGCGACGGAAAAATTTTCAAGCTGTACAGTCGCGGCGACAAGGGGACGACCGCAACCCAAACGGCTCCTACCATTTGGAGGATACCTATGTCAACACCAGCACCTATTTCCACCAGCGCGCCAAGCGCGCGCAAAAAAGTTACTACTCTTACCTTTCGCCAGAAAAAGGAACGCGGCGAACCGATCAGTATGCTAACTGCCTATGACTATCCCACCGCGTTGGCGATGGACAAAGCCGGCATCGATGCCATTCTGGTCGGCGATTCGCTGGCTATGGTCGTTCTGGGATACGAGAACACGCTCCCTGTGACCATGGACGAGATGCTCCACCACTCTCGTGCAGTTGCACGCGGGGCCAAGAGTGCGCTCCTGGTCGGCGATATGCCCTTTATGTCGTATCAGGTTTCTGTGGAGGAGGCGACTCGTAATGCCGGGCGCTTCCTGCAGCAAGGCGGCATGGACGCGGTCAAGCTGGAAGGCGGTCGCGAACGTGCCGAGGCGGTCCGCTCGATCACCAGTGCCGGTATTCCGGTCATGGGGCATATCGGTTTGACCCCCCAATCCGTCAACCAGTTAGGTGGCTTCCGTGCGCAGGGGAAAACAGCGGTAGCCGCCAAACGGCTCGTGGAGGATGCAATGATTCTCGAAGAAGCAGGCTGCTTTAGCCTGGTGCTCGAGTCGGTCCCGGCCCGCCTGGCAGAGCTGATCTCGAAGAAAATCTCGATCCCGACGATTGGAATCGGCGCGGGCGTTGGTTGTGACGGGCAAGTGCTGGTTACGCACGACTTGCTCGGTCTGTTCGACCGTTTCACTCCGAAGTTCGTCAAGAAGTACGCGAACTTTCACCAGGAAATGCAGAAGGCGTTTAGCGATTACATTGACGACGTGGAGACCAAGCGTTTC
>DATHUN010000026.1:0-2713 GCA_035462205.1 Anaerolineales bacterium | reverse complement strand
ATGTGTGATGTCGCCCGAGTCGATGCTGCTTCGGAATGGCAGATTTTCACACGCATCGTCTTGCCCCTTGCTGTACCGGTGCTCGCGGCGGTGACGGTCTTCACGTCCCTCTACGCCTGGAATGATTTCACCGGTCCTTTGCTGTTCCTCAGCA
The DNA here is from genome assembly GCA_035462205.1 of Anaerolineales bacterium. Classification (GTDB taxonomy): domain Bacteria; phylum Chloroflexota; class Anaerolineae; order Anaerolineales; family Villigracilaceae; genus Defluviilinea. Next base: position 2,559 of record DATHUN010000026.1, on the reverse strand, counting down.
GTCCGGATAAATTTGCCATGGCGCTCGGCCTGCGCGATTTCCAGGGACAGCGCACCATGGTCTGGAATCAGCTCATGGCGGCCTCCGTCGTGTTCACGGTTCCAATCGTCATTGCGTTCTTCTTTGCCCAGCGGACATTCATTCAAGGCATCAAGCTGACGGGATTGAAGGAATAGCCACAAGATTTTGCTTCTGTTATTCACACTCTGTATAATACACTTTGACCATATTCCCCCTGTTGTGACAGGCAACGTGTTTCGTGTTCGCTTGTCGCTTAGAGGTTAGTCATGTATCATCGCCAACGCTGGACACCTGAAAAAATCAAACAGCGCATTGAGTTGATCGCCCCGCTGGTTTTTAGCAAACGCCAATTTATTCCCTCTTTCTTCTATCACGAATTAGACCATGCGCTCACACCCGCGCCCATCGGCATAGACGTCGATGATTCCGCATGGCAACAGATCTATGCCAATGATTATTGGGGGCCGCCGATGCAGAACTTTGTCTTGCGGACGAAATTTACTGTCCCGGAATTCATGGATGTTACGCAACCAATTGCCCTGTATCTTCCTCTTGGAATTGCGGGAGATTTTTCGCACCCGGAAGCCCTTGCCTATATTGATGGAATACCATATGCTGCCGTAGATCGTCACCACCAGGAAATCTTGCTGAAATCCGAGTGGACGGATGGAAAGCCTCACCTGCTGGCTCTGCACGGCTGGACAGGCCTGGGCGGGTTTTCGGAGACAGAACCATTCACCAAGCTTTACATGAGACAGTGCGCCACAGTGCAAATTCATCAAGGCACGCGCGATCTCGTTGGGTTGTCGCGCGTCGCGTTGGAAACAGCCAATAACCTGGACAACAACAATCCCGCCAAGCACCATCTTTTCAACGCTCTCAACGATACGTTTACTGCATTGGATACGCGGGATCCGCTCGGTGGCGATCATTTTTACGAAAGTGTTGAACCCGCGCTGGATTGTCTCCAGGCCGGGATTAAAAAAGCCGGCGCGCCGCTGGACGCGATCGTTCACGCCACAGGGCACGCGCATATTGATATTGCCTGGCTCTGGCCGCTCGGGCAGACCCGGCGCAAGTCGGAGCGCACGTTCCATACGGTCATCCGCCTGATGGAACAATTTCCCGATTATCACTTTACCCAGAGCCAGCCGCAGTTGTATCAATTTATCAAGGAAGATCAGCCCGCGTTGTTCGAGTCCATTAACGAAAGAATTAAAGAGGGTCGCTGGGAGCCGATAGGCGGCATGTGGGTAGAAGCGGATTGCAACCTGAGCGGTGCCGAGTCGCTGGCGCGTCAATTCCTATTGGGCCGTACATTCTTCCGTGAGCATTTTGGAAAAGAGGCAGAGAGTCCCGTCTTGTGGCTGCCAGATGTATTTGGATATGCATGGGCTTTACCGCAACTGATCCAGCAGGCCGGTCTGAAATATTTCATGACCATCAAAATTGGCTGGAGCCAGTACAACCGTCTGCCATATGACACATTCCTGTGGCAGGGAATTGATGGAACCCAGATCCTCACCCACTTCAGTACCGTCATGGAATTCGGAAGTCCGTACTTCAGCACGTACAACTCGATGGCGAACGCCAGTGAAACATTGGGCACCTGGAGCAACTTCCAGCAGAAAGAGCTACACAAAGACCTCTTAATGTCTTATGGGTATGGCGATGGTGGTGGCGGTCCGACGCGCGAGATGCTGGAAAACATCGAATTGATGAAGGATTTCCCAGCACTGCCGCTGGTCAAGCAATCGAGCGTCAAGCGATTCTTTGAGACCATTGCGCCGCTTACCGATTCGAAAATGATGCCAGTCTGGAACGGCGAGCTTTATCTTGAATATCACCGTGGCACGTACACAACCCAAGCACGCAACAAGCGCGCCAACCGCAAGAGCGAGTTCCTCTTACATGATACGGAATTCATCGCCGCTTATACCTCCCTAATTACCAATTATCAATATCCAATTGCTGCATTTCAGAACGCCTGGCACACGGTTTGTCTCAACCAATTCCACGACATCATTCCGGGCTCGAGCATTGGTGCTGTATATCAGGAGTCGCAACAACAATATGCGCAACTGACCGAGGATGTAACCACAATTCGGGATGAAGCCTTGCAAATTATTGCCGACCGATCGGATGCAGACGTGATCCTCGTGAATGCCACTTCGTTTACACAACCCGGCTTAGTCTTTATTTCAGGAGACTTGTCCGTGCGCTTCACGCGGGACGGCCAGCCGCTAGCCGTTCAACCCGCAGATTCTGGCCTTTGGGTGGACGCGGGTGAGCTCGCGCCCTACTCTGTAATTGGGTTGCAGGTTACAGAAGTTCGTGAATCGTCAAGCACGGTGGACCCTCGACGGGTTACGACCAAATTAGAGAATGACTTCCTGTTGGTCGAGTTCAACAGCAACGGTGACATCACGCGCCTCTTCGACAAAAGGGCGCACCGCGAGGTTCTCGCGCCCAATTCCATTGCGAATCAATTCCAGGCATTCGAAGATCGCCCGAATAGCCCAGACGCCTGGGATGTAG
>DATHUN010000025.1:0-8308 GCA_035462205.1 Anaerolineales bacterium | reverse complement strand
TCTTACAGGAAAACAAGATGCCCTTTGAGTTCATCAAATCTGAAGTTCTTCTGCAAGGACGCACGTTCAAGGTCCGGCGTGACACACTCAAAACGCCAGACGGACGCGAGACCAAGTTGGAGATTGTTGAGCATGGCGGTTCTGTAGTAATCGTTCCGATTGATGAACATGGAAATGTTCTCTTCGTGCGGCAGTACCGTCATGCGGCCGGCGGTGACCTGCTCGAACTCCCCGCAGGAACGCGCAATGGCCAGGAACCGCATGAGGAGTGCGCGGCGCGAGAGATCCGGGAAGAGACCGGAATGCAGGCTGGCAAATTGTATAGGGTTGGTGATTTCTATCTTGCGCCCGGATACTCTACAGAATTCATGGCGGTGTTTCTTGCAACAGAACTAAAACATAACCCCCTTCCAGGGGATGATGATGAATTTCTGCAGGTAGAAACAATCCCGGTTCGGGATGTAATGGGTTTCTTCGAGCGCGGCGAAGCACCTGATGCCAAGTCGCTGGCAGCCTGGTTGCTGGCGAAACCTCATCTGGAGAAGCTCCTTGGCTAAGCCGATGCTGATTCTAATCGCTGGACCGTATCGTTCAGGAACAGGCGATGACCCGCAAAAGATGGCATCGAATGTCAAATTAATGGAGTCGTATGCGCTGCCTATCTTCCGATTGGGTCATATTCCCATGCTGGGAGAATGGCTTGCTCTTCCGCTCCTTCATTTAGCAGGATCCAGGCAAGTTGGTGATGGGGCATTCAACGAGATCTTTCATCCAATTGCCGAACGTCTACTGGGAAAATGCGATGGGGTCTTAAGAGTAGGCGGAGCATCTACAGGAGCAGATTTGATGGTGCAGGTGGCGCGCCAGAATGGACTTCAGGTCTACACCCGGCTGGAAGACATTCCGCCTGCAAAATAAGCTGTAAAACCGTTAAAACAGGAGCAAATAAGCTCCTGTTTTTATTTCAGCCTATTTTTGTCCGAAATATGACAACAGGCACCGCTATTTAAGCCATTCATAACTAACCCCAGCAGGTCAACGGAGATAAACTTGTCAGGATAGAGAATTTCGCAGGTTTTGACCTGTTTTCAAAGGAGTAAGCATGGAAAAATCAGTCATTATGACAGACGGCAATGAAGCTACTGCATCTGTCGCACACCGCCTGAGTGAAGTTATTGCAATTTACCCGATTACCCCCTCCTCTGGTATGGGCGAGTTTTCAGATGAATGGTCAGCCAAAGGTAGGAAAAATCTGTGGGGCACTATCCCCCTCGTAATTGAAATGCAGTCCGAAGGTGGCGCGGCGGGAGCGGTTCATGGCGCGCTCCAGACGGGTGCCTTGACCACGACCTTTACTGCTTCGCAGGGCCTGCTTTTGATGATACCCAACATGTACAAGATCGCCGGGGAACTCACCAGCACAGTCTTTCACGTTGCGGCACGTGCGATCGCTGCTCATGCTCTCTCCATCTATGGTGATCATCAGGACGTAATGGCGGTTCGCCAGACAGGCTGGGCTCTGCTCTCCTCCGGTTCGGTGCAGGAGGCACATGACTTCGCCGCCATCGCCATGGCTGCCACCCTAAAGGCGCGTGTTCCGTTCCTACACTTCTTTGACGGGTTCCGTACCTCGCATGAAGTCAATAAAATCTTGCAGTTGTCTGATGAAGAGCTCCGCTCGCTCGTGGATGATGATCTGATCCGTGCGCACCGGGCGCGGGCTCTCAACCCCAACAAACCGGTTTTGCGCGGCTCCGCGCAGAATCCCGATGTCTACTTCCAGATGCGCGAAGCTGTGAACCCGTACTATGAGGCTGTCCCAGGCATTGCCCAGGAAGCCATGGACAAGTTTGCCCAGGTCACAGGCCGGCACTATAACCTGTTTGATTACTACGGCGATCCGAATGCTGAACGTGTAGTTGTAATCATGGGCTCGGGTGGCGAAACTGCAGTCGAAACGGTGAAGTATCTCGCCGCCAGAGGCGAAAAGGTCGGCGCCGTCTTGGTGAGACTGTACCGACCCTTCTCTGTTGAACACTTTATGAAAGCTTTGCCAAAGAGCGTGAGATCCATTGCTGTGCTTGATCGCACCAAGGAACCCGGAGCTTCTGGGGAACCTCTCTATCTCGATATAGTTAACGGATTGGTTGAGGGCCAACGACCAAATATCAAAGTAATTGGTGGACGCTATGGCCTTTCCTCGAAAGAATTTACACCGGCGATGGTCAAAGCCACGCTGGATGAATTATGCAAGGATGATCCCAAGACCCATTTCACAGTCGGCATCAACGACGATGTGGCTCACACCAGCTTGGATTTTGATCCAAATTTCATTATTGAACCAGAAGGTGTCGTGAGCTGCGTTTTCTTTGGTCTCGGCGCCGACGGAACAGTTGGCGCAAACAAGAACTCGATCAAGATCATCGGCGAAGAGACAGATAACTTTGCTCAGGGCTACTTCTATTACGACTCGAAGAAATCTGGCACCGTTACCATGTCCCACTTGCGATTCGGTCCACAACCGATCCGCGCTCCCTATCTTGTGGAGCTGGGCCAGGCGACTTTTGTTGCCTGTCACCAGTTCTCGTTCCTCGAGCGCGTGGATATGCTCAAGTATGCGAAGAAGGGCGCGACGTTCCTGCTCAATAGTCTCTATGGTCCCGATGAAGTATGGAATTTCCTTCCGGTCGAAGTACAGAAGGATATCCTCGAGAAGGAACTCAAGTTCTATGTGATCAACGGCTACGAAGTTGCCGAAAAGACCGGCATGGGTGGGCGCATGAACACCATCATGCAGACAGCCTTCTTCGCCATCAGTGGTATTCTCCCCCGTGAAGCTGCGATCGCCGAAATTAAGCATTCGATTGAAAAGAGCTATGGCAAGCGTGGGGAAGCAGTCGTCAAGAAGAACTTCGATGCAGTCGATAGCACTCTTGCAAATCTTTATGAGGTCGCTGTTCCGACGGAGATTACGTCTACAGTCACGCGCCGGCAATCCGTTCCGAGTGAAGCCCCGGAATTTGTCCGCAATGTTCTTGGCGAGATCATTGCTGCCAACGGTGATAACATCCCTGTGTCTGCATTCCCGGTCGACGGAACCTTTCCCACAGGCACGACACAATGGGAGAAACGCAACATCGCTCTCGACATCCCGGTCTGGGATGAAAAGCTTTGTATTCAATGTGGCAAATGCGTGATGGTCTGCCCGCATGCCGTCATTCGTCACAAAGTGTATGATGAAAAGCTGTTAACCAATGCTCCTGATACATTCAAGCATATGCCGTCAAAATTCAAGGAATTTTCGCCCGGCTATGCTTATACAGTTCAAGTTGCGCCGGAAGACTGCACAGGGTGTACCTTGTGCGTGGAAGTTTGCCCGGTGAAGGACAAGACCCAGGTTGGACGGAAAGCCATCAATATGGCTCCGCAGCCGCCTCTCCGTGAGCAGGAAGTGAAGAACTGGGACTTCTTCATGGAGATCCCAGATCTGGATCGCAAGTTGATCAATCCATCCACCATCAAGAATTCACAGTTGCTGCGCCCATTATTTGAGTTCAGCGGCGCCTGTGCCGGCTGTGGTGAAACACCTTATGTGAAGCTCGTCTCTCAGCTGTTTGGCGACCGTGCAATTGTTGCGAATGCGACCGGCTGTTCTTCCATCTACGGTGGCAATCTCCCCACGACGCCGTGGACTGTAGACTCCAAAGGACGTGGTCCCGCCTGGGCAAACTCGCTGTTTGAAGACAATGCCGAGTTCGGTCTGGGAATGAGACTCACCATTGATAAGCAGAATGAATACGCCCGCGAATTGCTCGCCTCGTTCGAAACGAAACTCGGCAAGGAGTTTGTGGATGCAATTCTCAATGCCGATCAAACCGACGAAGCCAGCATCGATGCTCAACGTGAGCGCGTCACCGAGTTAAAGGATAAGCTCGGTAAGTCCAGTGACTCACGCGCGAAGGACCTGATCAGCCTGGCAGACAGCCTGGTCAAGAAATCCGTGTGGATCATCGGTGGAGATGGCTGGGCTTACGATATCGGTTATGGTGGTCTCGACCATGTACTTGCCAGCGGACGTAACGTCAATATCCTGGTACTCGACACGGAAGTCTATTCCAATACTGGTGGTCAGGCGAGTAAATCCACGCCGCGTGCGGCAGTCGCCAAATTTGCCATGGGCGGCAAGAGCATGCCGAAGAAGGATCTTGGGCTGATCGCAATGTCCTACGGCTATGTGTACGTTGCTCGTGTTGCAATGGGCGCCAACGACCAGCAGACCCTGCGAGCTTTACTTGAAGCTGAGTCCTATGATGGACCCTCGCTTGTCATCGCATACAGCCCCTGCATTGCACACGGCTACGATATGGCAAAGAGTCTCGAACAGGCAAAACTTGCTGTACAGTCCGGTCATTGGCCGATGTACCGCTACGATCCGCGCCTGCCAGAGCAGGGACAGAATCCACTCATTATCGAATCCAAGGAGCCGACAATTCCAATCTCGCAGTATGCTTATAACGAGACCCGCTACAAGATGCTTACGCAATTGGATGAAGCGCGTGCTGAGGAATTGATGCAAGAAGCCCAACATGACGCCAAGAGGCGCTGGACTCTCTATCAACAGATGGCTGCCATGCATTATGGAAATGGCAATGACAATAACGGACACAAGGAGTAGGACATGACGAACCTTTCTACAACCTATCTTGGCCTACGCTTGAAAAACCCGGTTGTGGCTTCGGCCTCCCCCCTTTCCAGGAAGCTTGACCGCGCAAAAAAACTGGATGCTGCAGGCATCGGTGCGATCGTAATGTATTCCCTCTTTGAGGAGCAAATCATCCAGGAAAGTCTTGAGCTCGACCATTATCTCTCTCGCGGCACAAATGCCTACCCGGAGGCGTTGTCCTATCTTCCGGATGGCGGCATGTATGCTGTCAGCCCGGAGAAATACTTGAATCAGGTCGCCGGAGTAAAGAAAGCAGTAGGTGTTCCGGTTATCGGGAGTTTGAACGGTGTCTCCAAAGGTGGCTGGACCCATTATGCTCGCAAAATCCAAGAAGCCGGTGCAGATGCCCTGGAACTCAATCTGTATTACATTCCCACGGACCTGGATGTGACATCCAACGATATTGAAGCTATGCAAGTGGAATTGGTGGCAGAAGTCAAATCCGCCATTACCATTCCCCTGGCGGTGAAGATCAGTCCCTTTGTGACCTCTCTTCCTTATTTTGCAAAACGACTTATGGAAGCAGGCGCGGATGGGCTTGTCCTGTTCAACCGGTTTTATCAACCTGACTTTGATCTAGAAGAATTGGAAATTGTCCACAGCTTGGACCTGAGTACCCCCGCCGAGATGAGACTTCCCTTGCGCTGGATCTCGATCCTGAGTGGCAAAATCAATACAGATTTTGCACTGACAAGTGGTGTCCACACTCATCTTGGTGTCATAAAGGCAATGATGGCTGGTGCAAAAGTTGCGATGATGGCGTCCAGTCTTCTTCATAACGGTGAACAGTCTGTTACTCAGATTTTGAGCGACTTGGAAGCGTGGATGATTGATCATGAATATCAATCCATCCAGCAAATGCAGGGAAGCATGAGTCAGAAATCTGTGAAGGAACCCGCTGCATTTGAACGCGCGAATTATATGAAGGTCCTTGGCTCGTTCCGCGATCTTCCATAGAGAATTGCAGTAAAACAAAAAGGCTCTCGATCTCGAGAGCCTTTACTTTTGCATGAATGTATGGCGGTATTATTCTTCAACAGGAGCAGGTGCAGTTTTGCGTTGACGGAAGGTGATACGGGCGCGTGTCAAGTCATAGGGGGACATTTCCATCGCTACGCGATCCCCAAGCAAAATACGAATATAATGCTTGCGCATTTTGCCTGAGAGATATGCCAAAACGACATGTCCATTATCCAGCTTGACACGGAACTGCGTTCCCGGTAAAGCCTCAATCACAACACCTTCTGCACGAATTTTATCTTCTTCTTTCGCCATACTTCCTCTTTCTATTCACCATCCTTGGTGAACGTGCGTCGCTTGATGCGACGGATTGCTTTTTTCTTCTCCATGCGGCGCTGTTCGCTCTTAGAGACAAACCAGCGTTTGCGGCGAACGGTGCTCAACACTCCGCTCTTGACTACTTTCTTGCGAAAGCGCTTGAGCAGGGAGTCCTGCGATTCGCCATTGCGTAAATTCACTCCTGCCAATGAAATTCACCTCCTTCCGCATGGAAGATCCCGACACAAAAAATCGGCCGATAGGCAGACTCGGCCGAAGAGAATATTTCAAAAACAAAGGTCAAAATGATCGACGATCCAAAAAGAACGCTTCACACTCCTATTTTGTAATAGGACAATTTTATGTCCGTACCGAATCTGCAATAAGATTATACATGATTCACACGAGAATGAAAAGATCCACGTGAAATTTAAAAAGAAAAGCCCCTTGGCAATGACCTACTCTCCCGGGAGGTCGCCCTCCAAGTACCATCGGCGCTGACGGACTTAACTACCGGGTTCGGGATGTTACCGGGTGTACCCCCGTCGCTCCAATCACCAAGGGACTAATTCACACGTTAGTGCTGAACAGCAACTGAAAAGATATATTTGTGCGGAAGAGTAATAAGTTCTCCACATCACGGGATTCAGCCCTCGACCATTAGTACAACTTAGCTCAACACATTACTGCGCTTACACTTGTTGCCTATATAGCAGGTGGTCTACCTGCGGTCTTACTCTGTTAACCAGAATACAGGGATCTAATCTTGAGGCGAGTTTCCCACTTAGATGCTTTCAGCGGTTATCTCTGCCCGACGTAGCTACCCAGCAATGCCGTTGGCACGACAACTGGCACACCAGAGGTCAGTCCACTCCGGTCCTCTCGTACTAGGAGCAGCTCCTCTCAAATCCCTTACGCCCACAGCGGATAGAGACCGACCTGTCTCACGACGGTCTGAACCCAGCTCGCGTACCGCTTTAACGGGCGAACAGCCCGACCCTTGGGACCTTGTCCAGCCCCAGGATGCGATGAGCCGACATCGAGGTGCCGAGCGAGATCGTCGATGTGAACTCTTGGATCTCACCAGCCTGTTATCCCCGGGGTAGCTTTTATCCGGTAAGCCACGGCCCTTCCACTCGGTACCGTGGGATCACTAAGCCCTACTTTCGTATCTGCTCGACGCGTTGGTCTTGCAGTCAAGCTCCCTTATGCCTTTACACTCTATGGCAGGTTTCCATTCTGCCTGAGGGAACCTTTGGGCGCCTCCGTTACTCTTTGGGAGGCGACCGCCCCAGTCAAACTGCCCACCTGGCACGGTCCCCCGTCCGGATGACGGTACGGGGTTAGGGTCTAAATATAATCAGGGTGGTATTTCACTGACGGCTCCACCGAGGCTAACGCCCCAGCTTCACAGCCTCCCACCTATGCTACACAGATCATATCCAAACACAATGCCAAGTTGCAGTAAAGCTCCACGGGGTCTTTTTGTCCTGCTGCGGGTAGGCCGCATCTTCACAGCCATTTCAACTTCACCGGGTCCCTTGTTGAGACAGTGCTCTGATCGTTACGCGGTTCGTGCGGGTCGGAACTTACCCGACAAGGAATTTCGCTACCTTAGGACCGTTATAGTTACGGCCGCCGTTCACCGGGGCTTCGGTTCAAAGCTTCGCTTGCGCTAACCTCTCCCCTTAACCTTCCGGCACTGGGCACGCGTCAGCCCCTATACATCGCCTTACGGCTTAGCAGAGACCTGTGTTTTTGTTAAACAGTCGCCAGAGCCATTTCACTGCGACCTCCCTGCGCTTTGGTTACCCTAACGCTAGGAGGTACCCCTTCTCCCGAAGTTACGGGGTCATGTTGCCTAGTTCCTTAACAAGGGTTCTCCCGTTCGCCTTGGTATACTCTACCCATCTACCAGTGTCGGATTGCGGTACGGGCACTCTGAATTCAACGTTTAGAGGCTTTTCTTGGCAACAAGGCTCAACCACTTATGCCTTACGGCTCGCTCTCGCCTCAGCTCAACCGGCGGATTTACCTACCAGTCTCAACACCTAGACGGATCGCACCACCACAACCAATCGGTGGCTGGCCTACCTCGTTGCGTCCCCTCATCACTCCTATTGAGTGGTTCCGGAATGTTGACCGGATGTCCATCACCTACGCCTTTCGGCCTCGGCTAAGGACCCGACTAACCCGACGCGGAATGACCTGGCGTCGGAAACCTTAGATTTACGGCGAACACGGTTCTCACGTGTTTATACGCTACTCATGCCTGCATTCTCACTTCCATCCGCTCCAGTCGCCCTT
>DATHUN010000024.1:0-2369 GCA_035462205.1 Anaerolineales bacterium | reverse complement strand
GACCGTAAGAGAACGATCGCATATTTCTACAGGACATTAAGAAACCAGCCTAAATCGTATCAAAGATACAAAACAAAAACAACTTGATGATTTCATCAAGTTGTCTACATGTGCAGTCTTGACGGTATTCGAAACAGCGGCAAGAGTTTCATCGCTATAGCTTCCTATCCCAGGATCAAAAATGTATCTCACTCCGTTGGCATTCAGGCATTTCGTCAAGCTCATAACCGAAGACCGTCGTTTCAAGTCCTGAATAGAAGGCGCAGTCTATCTATTGTAAATTTAATCAAAACCAATGTCGCAGATTTCGTAGGCTCGATGCAAAGCAGCGATCGGCTCGCCTCTCGGGAGGAACTCGTGCGCAATATAACCACGATAGCCCGCCTTTCCGAGGGCTCGAATGATAGCAGGGTAGTACAACTCCTGGGTCTCGTCGATGTCAGCACGACCAGGGACTCCAGCAGTGTGAACATGCCCGATATACTTAATGTTGGTTGTCAGGACCTGGGTGACATTGCCTTCCTGCACCTGCATGTGATAGATATCATACAGGAGCTTTAAATTGGGCGAATTGACGAGCTGGCAGACGGCGACAGCCCACGTTGTGCGGTCACATTGATGGTCGGGGTGGTCGATTTTCGAATTGAGCAGCTCGAGTATCAGGGTGATTCCCTTTTGCTCAGCAAGGGGAACGACTTTCTGTAAACCGATAACCGTATTTGTAAGACCTTCCTCATCGGACAGGCCCTCACGGTTTCCGGCAAAGACGGTCACCAAAGGCACCTGATACCGGGCAGCGAATTCAAGCTGCTTGGATAGCTCATCTTGAAGCCAGGCATGATGCTCGCGGCGGTTGAAGCCCTTTTCTAACGGACGCGGCCCTGAACCGTTGACGATCATTAATCCTGCTTCGAGCGCCTGATCCCATAGCCCCTCCGGCAGCAAATCCACGCCAACGTAGCCTATCGTTTTGGCTTCTTGCAGTAAGCGTGTGGCTGGTACTCCCCGGTTTTCAAAACACCACCAGGAAAAGGATTGCGTGAGTCGATTCATATGCGCCTTTTGCCCTGCTAAAATTTGAATTCGGAAAGAACCTGGTTGAGTATATCTGGACGGTTGGTCTCCACCCCTTGAACACCAAGGTGGATCAGGCGACGCAACTCATCTGGATCATCGGGGTCCCAGGCCCACGTCGCAATACCGCACAAACGGCTTTCCTCCATAAAGGCCTGGTCATAACATGAATAATAATAGGCGACGATGTTTGCCCTAGATCGAAAAACCTGATCCATCACTTGCTTGGGCGTCAGGCTGCCGTCTTGCGGATAAGGAGTACTAATCAATGGATAGCGGGGTTCCAATTCCTTCGTCCGTTGAAGTAGGAGGGGAGAAAAGGAGGTCAGCACAGCCCGCTCTTTCATTCCGGTTCTATCCAAAAATTTGATCACAGCTTCGGTTGTGGCTAAGCCCTCTTTCAAATATTTATCTTTGTATTCGCGCTCGATCTCGTATTTTAGTTCCAGGTAAAGGCGGACGGGTGTTGGGCGAATGAGCTCGACCACATCAGCCAGCGTGGGAATAGGCTCTCCTCGACCGGCGTCTAACTTACGGAGATCTTCAAGGCTGTGATCCCAAATAAAGCCTGTACCGTTCGTGGTCCGATCCAGGGTTTCGTCGTGCATGATGACAATTTCCCGATCTTGGGTGAGGTGTAAATCCATTTCCAGATAATCGACGCCTTGTTCAATGGCTTTGCGAAAAGCCAGCAGTGTGTTTTCTGGAAACTGCTTCGAAGCGCCACGGTGGGCGATTCGAACGACAGGATAGTCCATATTCATTCTTCCTTTCGCGCCCTCCGTTCGAGGATGGCGAGGTCAGGGCCGAAGGTTATCCGCCGCGGGACAGAAATGTGTCAGGAATAAAAACAGACGTGACTCAGCTCGAAAGGCTAATTTTGGGATGAGTCACGTATAGAACAAGCCGGATGAGCTTTTACTTCATCAACACTTCCTGGGTGAACATCTCGCTCCCGTATTCTTTGTAAGGAGCCGGATACCAGGGTAAGCCATATTTTTGACGTTGCTCTTCTGGAAGCAATGCATTTTCTGTGGCAATATCGGTGCGGGCCAGATAGGAACCGATCATCTGGTTCATTTCCACCTGCATCTCAGGGCTGGTGAGGAAATCGATGAAGAGCAAAGCGGCAGCCTTATGGGGAGCGTTCTTGGGGATACCAACTGTGTCACCACCGCCAGGCAAACCCATTTGAGGGATGTACATCTTGGCGCGCTTAAAGATCGTCCCTTTGTCGAAGGCGATCAATGTGTCATCGTCCCAGGCGATAATGAGGGAAACTGCCCCCTGGTTCA
>DATHUN010000023.1:0-6359 GCA_035462205.1 Anaerolineales bacterium | reverse complement strand
TGACAGCGCGTTGCGTCCGCTGGCTGCTCTCCCTTTCACGGCTCAAACGCACTTCTTCAGAGCGGGTTAAATCTTTCTTCTCACTCATCGATTACTCCGATACATATGCGATGTATGGTCGCGTTCGGCTTTGCGCTCCATCGCAAGTTCGATCAAACGGTCAACCAATTTGTTATAGGGCAGACCACTTGCTTCCCATAACTTGGGGTACATGCTGATCTTAGTAAAACCAGGGATGGTGTTCAATTCATTGAGGTGGATTTTGTCTGTGTCTCTTTCGACAAAGAAATCCACGCGTGCCATGCCTGCACAATCAATCGCTTTGTAGGCACGAACGGCATACTCACAAATCTTTTCGGCAACATCCGCAGATAGATGCGCAGGGATGTCCAATCCGGATGTTCCATCAATATATTTCGATTCATAGGAATAAAATTCACGACTTGGGAGCACTTCGCCTGCCACGGAAGCGACAGCATCCTGATTGCCCAGCACACTGACCTCGATTTCACGCGCGTTCCGGATTCCTTTTTGAACCAGCACGCGGCGATCAAAGGAAGCCGCTTCCATCAAGCCTTCCTGCAAATCGGAGCGGTTGCTGCATTTAGTCACGCCCACCGATGAACCCAAATTCGCGGGCTTGGTGAATAACGGATAATCACTCAATTTCTCTGCTTCCTCGATGATGGCAATCATGTTCGTTTCAATATCAGACCGAAGCACCACGATCGTATCTACAACAGGAATGTTGTTGGCAAGCATCACATCTTTGAAGATACCTTTGTCCATGCCGACCGCCGAGCCAACAACACCTGCGCCAATATAGGCGACATCCGCGAGTTCGAACAATCCCTGCAAAGTACCGTCTTCGCCAAACGTTCCATGCAGAACAGGGAAGAAAACATCGATATCATATTCTGCATCGGATGGATCGGGAGAAAGCACAAAATGTGTAAGACTATCCAGTTTGTTCTGCTCAAACTTACCAAGCACATCTTCACCGGTCAGCCATTTGCCTTCGTGTGTGATGCCGATCTGCGTCACTTTATACTTGGCAGCATCAAGCACCGACATCACGGAGCGCGCGGACATCAGCGAGACCTCATGCTCACCGGAACGTCCACCAAACAAGACTGCCACGTGAAGTTTCTTTTCCGTCATTCGATAAAACCAATTCTTTTCCATGAAATGTCATCCTGAGGGAGCGTTTGTCCCTGGTGCCGCCCACCGGGGCGGGTGTGCGATCGAAGGATCTCAGTGTTAGGGCAGAAATGCTTCGCTTCGCTCATCATGACATCTTTCATGAACTACCATTCTCCAATTAATTCGATCTCCAGCTCCAAATCAATACCCTGCTTCTCCTTGACGGTTTTCTGCACGAGTTGTATCAGGGCAAAAATATCTTCGGCTTTTGTGTTGGCGTGATTGATAAAGAAGTTGCCATGCAAGGGACTGATCTCTGCATTGCCGATACGCGTGCCTTTCAAGCCGCAGGCCTCAATTAATTTGCCAGCGTAATCACCGTTTGGATTCTTGAACATCGAGCCCATGCTTGCGCCGGGTGGCTGGGTCAACTTGCGATGGGCGCTGAACTGCTCGATCTTTACAGTCGCCTCCTCTTTTGTGGAATTGGTCAAACGTAATTCAGCCGCTAAAACAATTCCATCGAGTTCACCGCGTTTCAACACACTGGTGCGATAACCGTATCCCAATTGCTCAGAGGTAAACTTTTCGCGTCCATTTTCGGTGAGCAGCTCTGCCCGGATCAAATTACCAGCCATGTCACCGCCAAACGCGCCAGCATTCCCATACACCGCACCGCCAATCGTGCCCGGAACGGTGGCTGCCCATTCGAGCCCGCCAAATCCCTTGGCTGCGCAGCGATTGGCAAGGTTGCTGAAGACGACGCCCGATTCCACCGTGACCGAGGGCTCGTCGCCATTATGAAAATGGACTCCCTTGGCGCGGTTCAGCACCACGACTCCGCGCACACCTTTATCACTCACTAACACATTTGAGCCACCGCCCAACAGGATGTATTCCACATCCAGTTTCCATAGCAACTTGATGATTCGCGCCAATTCATCCGCAGACTCGGCAGCGATGAGGACGTCCGCAGGTCCACCGATGCGCGCAGAAGTGTAAGGCGCTAGGGAGGCATTCTCTTTCACCTTATCGCCAAGCTTGGCATATAACGAGTCAATCGCGCGAACAGAGGTTAACATTTCTTTCTCGTCTTTCTTACTTGTTGCTTTTTCCTTCTTCTGATTCACTTAATTTCTCGATCAACTTTTCTACCTTCTTTTCATCCGAGTCTTCCTGCGTCTGTTTCTTTTTCTTTTGACGGGATTCCTTGTCAAAGAATGCCAAAAACATTTTTAGCGGCGGCAGGAACGTGGTCTCGGGAGGACCCTGCACGTCTCGTTCCGATTCAGTGGAAGGTGCGGGGGGAAGCGGTTCTTTATCTTTTTTCTCATCGGACATCTGCGGCAACCATTTCTTTATACTCATGTGGGAACGGTTGTCCCATCCACGTGGCGAACGGAGACGGTCTGCGATAGGGTTTTTTAATATTTTCGATTAACTTTGAAACCAACTGGTCCTCTGCGCTGACTTGCTTCAACGCCAATTTCAAGGGCAACCGTGATAGGCTCCGCGATGGATTTGCAAGCACAAAATTTTGGTTCATGACATTTGCCTTTCCTCTAATCCTTTAATTACATCGGTACTGATCTGATCTGCATCACCAGCCGAAAGGACAAGCACCACATCGCCCGGTTTCAAATGCTCGAGCAGATAACTGGTCACTTCCGGTAGGGTTGCGATATAACGTGCCGAGAAATGTGGCATGGTGCTGACAATCTCGGCAGAGGTGAAATCCTGTTGAGGTTCACGTGCCGCGTAGACTTCGGTAACAATGACCTGGTCGGCATCCTGAAAGGCGCGGGCAAAATCCAAGAAAAGAGTCTTGGTACGCGAATATGTATGAGGCTGCCAAACGGCCCAGATGCGCCGCTCGGGATAACGCGCCCGCGCGCCTGCCAGCGTCGCCGCGATCTCGGTAGGATGGTGAGCATAGTCATCGAAGATACTGATGCCATTGATGTCACCACGCAATTGAAAGCGGCGTCCTGTTCCTGTAAATTGAGAAAGTGCCTGCGCAGCTTTCTGGCGGGAGAGACCCAACACGTCTATGATCGCAAGGACTGCCAAGGCGTTACGAACATTGTGCGTGCCGGGCACCTGCAGGGAAATTTCCACTGATTCCATTCCGCTACTACCCAGGTTGGAGGAGACGACGAAGTCGAACCCGCCGCGCTGGTTGGGCTTCACTTCGCGTGCCATCACCCACAATGGCGTGGTGATCGTCGCCTCGGTCTGCGTGCCATAACCAACAATATTCTTCTCTGTCTTGCGCGCATACGAGACTAGCTCCAACGCGCCGGCATCTTCCATACAGGTAATGAACGTTCCATCAGCGGGCAGCAAATCCACAAACTTTTGGAATGAGGCGACCACGGAAGCAAAGGTCGGGAAGAAATCCGGGTGGTCGTGCTCGAGGCTGGTGACCACTTCGATCTGCGGCTTGAGGCCGAGGAACATATTGTCATATTCATCGGCTTCGATCACGAAGATATTGCCTTTTCCTGCGCGGGCATTGACTCCGAGATTGTTGACCACACCGCCGACAATAAAGGATGGATTGCGCTCCAGCTCACTCAGCACCCAGGCAGTCATGGCGGTTGTGGTTGTTTTCCCATGCGTACCGGCAATGGCGATACCCGTTTTATCGGACATCAGCTCCCCAAGGATATCGGCGCGCTTGTAAACGGGAATGCCTATCTGGTTCGCCGCCTGGACCTCGGGGTTATCGTCCGTGACCGCGGAGGAGCGCACCACCCGATCCGCTCCCTCGATATTGCGTGGATGATGGCCCACGAAGACGGTCGCGCCCGCCTTGCGAATTTCATCGGCAAAGGGAGTCAAGGCGCGGTCAGATCCGCTCACCGTGTATCCGCTCTCCAGGAGGAGGCGGGCGATGGCGGAAAGTCCGCTGCCCCCAATACCAATGAAATGGACGTGTGTCATAGTAGCTGTTAGCTCTTCGCCTTTAGTAATTAGATATAAACCACGAGCACAAAGATAAATGCTAGGATGATGGCAAAGTAGATGCCCGGTTCGCCTAGTAATTGCGGCGGCATGTATAACATCATCTGATTGACAGTGTTGACGATTGCCGGATCAGTAGGCGGCGAGATCACTTTAGGAAACGGATAGCCTGCAATGTAGTAGTAGTAAAGGATGGTCCCTGCCACCAGATATCCGTTCAATCCGCCAAGGAAGGCACCGAACAGGCTATCCTGCACTTTATCGGTGCGACTTTTTGCTGCCAGATGCGGAATGCTGACGACGGTCTGATAACCGAAATAGACCAACACCAGCAGAATAATCGTCCGCACCCAGAACAGGGATACATCCGTTTCGGGGAGGTTTTGCGCGATGGGAATGTATCGGCGTAGCACATGGTTTAATGCCAGTGCCAGGATCACACTGAACGCGACGAGCAATTCCTTTGCCCAGCCTCGCATCCACCCGACCAAAGCAAAGAGAACTACGTACATCCAGAAGACATAAACGAGGCTCATCATAGTGTTACGCTCCAGCCAGTTCGATCAACGCACTGGCGATTTTTTCCGCAGCCCGCGGATGAGAGAGCTCAAACATTGCGGCACGCATAGCTTTCATCTTGTTCGGGTTATCCAATAACACATTCAATGTGGACAACAGCTCGTCGCTCAAACGTTGGTCCTGTAAAATGACCGCTGCGCCGCGTCGAGTCAGATAATCGGCGTTCACTTTTTGGTAACGCCAGGCATACGGATAAGGCACCAGCACGGCAGGCAGCCCAAACAACGGATATTCGCCCAGGGCGGAGGCACCGGCCCGCGAGATCACCAGGTCCGCTGCAGCGAGAGCTGCACCCATTTCGTGCAGATAAGGCATGGCATGGTAGCGTGCAGCCAGGTTAGCAGGCAGTTGTTCACGCGCGTTCTTTACAAGCTGCCAATCGGTTCCACCGGTAATATGGATCAACTCATATTTGCTCAACAGAACTCGCAAGTTGTTCAAAACGGCCTGGTTGATCGAATGTGCACCTTTGCTGCCACCAGAAAATAAGAGCACAGCGCCTTTCCCTGAGAGGCTGAGATGTTGAACCGCTGTTTGACGACTCCAAAGCGCCAGGTCCGCACGGAGCGGGTAACCTGTCTCCAATACTTTTTTGTTAAAGAACTGTTGCGACTCGGCGGTGGTCACTGCAATGACATCCGCCATACCGGCCAACGATTTGAGCGCCATGCCAGGCTCGATATCCGGCACATACAGCAGTGACGGAAGAAAGCGTCCCGCTAACGCCATAGGTACAGCTACGTAACCACCAGTAAAGAACATCACGTCAGGTTTGAACTCATTCAGGGTGCGGCGGGCAGCCAAGACGCCTCGCCCAATCGTAATTAGATTACGCGGCAGCGTTCGCAGCCCAACACCGTGTACGCCCGCAGCCGGGATGGCTTGAAAGTCAATGCCCTGGCGTTTCACCAGAGAATCTTCCATGCCACCCTCGCCGCCCACCCAGAGCGTATCGAGGCTGGGCTTCTTAGCGACGAGTGCGCTGTGAACGGCGAGAGCGGGGTACACTCCGCCTCCCGTTCCCCCGGCGCAAATCAACAACCGCACCGAATGACCTCCAATCGTTTTCTTCTTTTCGAACGCTCTCGCCGCTTTGGCGTGAGATGTTCAATATGATTCCGATTCCACAGATCGTGGAGACTAAATTCGAGCCTCCTGCGCTGACGAATGGCAGCGCATTCCCGGCGAAGGGAACCAATCCCACCATCGCCGACATGTTAATCAATGCTTCCATCGCAATCCAAAACGTGATTCCGGCGGCAAGCAACGTGCCGAGCATATCCGGCGCACGGCGGGCGATCGTGAGTCCACGCCAAACCAGTGCACCATACAAACCGATCAACATCAGCGACCCGAACAAACCAAGCTCCTCCACGACAACGGCAAACACACTATCGGTTGGCGCGAAGGGCAGACCCAGCAGCTTGGTATCCGCCTGCCCGAGCCCGACGCCAAAAACGCCGCCTTTGATGATCGCTTCGAACGAACGCTGAACATGATACGAAGCGTGACTGGGATCCTGCAAGCCAGCAAGAAATGAGTCGACACGATTTTGCCCGGTGGCACTGAAGCGGACGATTAAGTAACCGATCCCCACCGCCAGGATCAACAGAACAATGATCTGCTTGATGTCGGCACCGGCAAGGAAGAACAACAAGCCGCCCAGGATG
>DATHUN010000022.1:0-8724 GCA_035462205.1 Anaerolineales bacterium | reverse complement strand
GTAAGAAAGTAACCAGGATCCACGCCATCCGCACCGGGTGTACAGGTGTGGAAAACAGCCGTGCCTGGACCATGGTCATATTGAATCACGATATCAGCAGGCTGCAGATTAAGGAAATAAGCGGAACGCACTGCTCGATCTTGAATCCCCACACAGTTCTTATATTTGATGTTCTGATTATCATCATAGCCTACCGCAGAACCATAACGAACAGCCTCCCGGCTGGAATTGGTCACTGCAGAGTAAACATAAACCATGCGTCCCACCTCAAATATACCGAACAACATCAAAAATAGGATGGGCGCCACAATGGCAAATTCGACAATTGCCTGGGCGTTCTCGCTGAGACTGTTTTGTGTTTTCGTGTTCAAGTGTGACAACATGATCTTGATGCGTTCCCAATGTTTGGTTTGAATGCAAAAAACCGACTCATCCTGCGGGCCGGTTTCGCTGTTGCTCGCCGGAGACTACACCCAAAGAGGGTTTTGCGACCAGTTTTCGTCTCCAGGTCCTTGCATCCCAAAATTCGTTTCTAGTTGAAGCAATGATGATGAATGCGATATACAGTACCGCCAATTCAAAGGCAAGACGTTTGTAAATAGATTAAGTTACACAGTTTACAGGAAACGTAACTTTTCTCCCACTTTTTATATCCCACATTGGTCCATGTCTGGGTCCCAGCAAGCTTTGGCGAGGCATTAGCCTTTTATTCGCTACGGCATGGCCGTTAGGACCCAGCGCTTCTCTGCCTCTGGCTCTGCCAGAACAATCAGAAGGCAGGGGGTATTGGAATCTAGTTTCTGCATCTCCTCGGGGCTCATTTGCTGGATCGAATAGACTTTGTAGGTCAATTGATCGTTATTGCTCATCCCAAGATTGATCGGATCCTCACGATTCAAAGTGCGAACCACCGCCTCCAATTGGCGACTCCAGGGTAGGGCTACCCAGCGGCATACTTCAGTCCCTTGCAGCCACTCGGCGCCTTTTGGATTCCATTGTCCACTGTCCAGTGCGCCCCGGCCCAATTTGAACGTCCAGCCGCCAGGCAGGCTGACGGAGGTAGGGAATGGCAGGTTGCTGACAACCACCTGTGTGGGCGGCGCGGCGACCGATTGCTGGTACACGTTAAATAGAACCAGACCGGCGATCACGGCCATCACCAGTCCCAGGGCTGCCAGTCCAAAATTGATGTAGCGACGGTAGGGCTTGAGCGCGTTTTCCATCGCGCTCAGCCGTTCTTCGAGCGGATCCTGCTTCGTAGACTGAACCTCGACAAAAACTTCCTCGCCGCCATCCAGCGCAACCGAGCGCACCTCGCTGATGTCTTCCTCCTGTTCGGAGGTCGGCCGGGGTTGAAATGCCTGTTTCTTCAGATCCTCGATATCGACGATCTTTTCAGGCTCCGGCGCGGCGGGTTCTGGTTCCGGCTCTTTGTAGAGGACAGGGTTTTGCTTTTCGGTTTGTTCTTTATCGAGCATGTCGATCAATTCATCGATCGGATCGAGATCTTGCGCCGGTTCCGCTTCCGGTTGATTCTCTTCGGTGATCTGAGCAGCAGTCAAGCCTGGCAGGTCGATCTCTTCGACCACCTTGGGTGGCTCTTGCTCGACAGGTTTCTTGCGCGATCCCTTTCCGATTCGCTTCCACCACTTGGGCTGCTCTTCCTTCTCATGCGCTTCCTGCTCTTCGATCAAAGAACGCCGGACATCGTCGAGAATGTCATCACTCGACTCCTCTACCTGCTCTGGCTGTGGATCGTTCGCCGCGGTGGTATCCACACTGGGAACCACCGGCTGCTCCGTTGTATTTGTTTCAAGGGCTTGTGCTTGCTGCTCATCCGGTACAGGAGCGGATTCTGGCCGTTCCTGATTCGGGCGTTCCGGCTCAACAGGCATACCGTCGAATAATTTCTTGGGTTCGTTCTTTTTGCTGGGCATAAGCTACTCTCGCTAAGGAAGACTGGTGGGTAAAACAGGCTGTTCAAACATGAAGGTAACGACGGTTTCGCCCTGTGCCGGCAGGACAAAGGTTTGGCTGCGATACAAGCCCGGCAGACTGACGTTGATCCCGATGCCCGGTGTGTAGCCTGTCATATCGAAGACGGTAATCCCATTCTCGGTGCGCTGGGTGATCTGGTCATTGCTGGAGGTGGTCAGGAGAACGCTCATCGCGTCGATCCACTCGCCTTCGTCAGGAGACTTATTGCCGTTCCGGTCCATAAACACCTGCACCTTCACGGTGGCAGTCGAAACGAAGGGCGTGGCGGAGGGAGCAATCGTTATGGTCGGTACGATCGTCGGTGCCGCAATGGTGACGTCTGTATTCGTGAACTGGTAGCGATAAAAGTCAAATGCCTTTAGGGTATCCATAAAGCCATTGACGTAATCCTCGCCGCCCTTGCATTTCAGCTTTTGGCTGACATTGTCCCAGTTCACCACGTGGTTATCTTTTTCGGCGGCAACGACGGCGCGTTGGAAGCAGCTCGAACCGCTGTGGTAGGTGAGCAGCGTAAACCGCCACAGGTCTTCATAACGATTTTCGGGATCCTGTCCACCAGCCGCAATCGTCGCCGCGACCGCGGTTGCGGTAGCAGCCGCAACATCTTCATCGGTCACCACGACTGCGCCCAGGATATTATCCACTTGCTGGCAGTTGGCAACCATGACCTGCGCCAGCAGGGAAATGCTCTGCTTTGCCTTATTGAGGTCCAGGCCGTTCTCGCAATCAGCACAGGTGGCATCAAACATCTTTACCACCGCGCCGCGAATCATCGCCTGCTCAGCAGGCGCCAGGCTCACATAGGGATGCGAACAATCGGCTAGAACGCCCGGGCAGACCTGGTTGTACAAGGTCGGGTCCTGGCGTAATAGCACATCCACGCCAAGCTGGTTTATTTGACCGAGACCATACTCATCTAGAAAGAAACGCGAATTCCCCGGCCAAAATTGGGATTCGATCTCGATGAAGGTTTTCAGAATTTTCGGCGGGAAACCGGTATCCCGGCTTGCCAGCCAAATGTATTCATCGTACTGGTTCTGCCATTCCAGCATTTTGCTCTCGGCTTTTTCCAGGCCACAGGCAGTGGGCCAGTTCAGGCCCAAACTCAAGCCTCCCGAGGGGCAGCTGCTCGCATCCACGATTCCGTTCAGCAGCAGTTGTGTGGCAAGAGTGTGCAGGGTCTTCTTCGTATTGAGCTCGGCGGGAGATTGCACAAAATCATCCCAGGTCACACCTTCCTGGTCGGAAACACCCCAGATATTGGCACACGCGTTGCGAAAGGTTGTAAACTGGTTGACCGAATCGACGCTCACCAGGTAACCGGTCTGTGTCTGGGTAACGCTGACCGAGGCGATCACTTCCTGGCTGACTTCGCCGCGATCTGAATAAGCACGGAAGTCAAACCGGGAGCTGGTCTGCAGGTAGAGAACACACGAAGAGCTTGGACAGACAAACTCACTCGAGTTGATGATCCCTCGAATTGTGATTGTCTCGTCGCGCGGCACCGAAGAGAATGCCTTCAGGATTACATAAGGAGAGGCGATCGGTCCGCTCGGCGCCTGGATATATGCATACAGGGTGGCGGGACCCGTGAGAGTTGCTAGCCCTCCCAATGGCGAGGTGGTAGAGGTCGACGAAGGGATCGAAGCAGGTGGCTGCGTAAATGTAGCTGACGGGGAAAGCGTCGCTGCCTGCTGCGCCAATCCGGACTGGTCCGCAACCGCCTTGACTTGGACGGCAAAAATCCCAATAAACCCCGGAATTCCAATTCCGAGGATTAAGAGGATTGCCAGAAAGGATTGGCGTTTTTTAGCCCGCATAGCCCTACTTATTCGCGAGCTGGCTGGTCACCCGTTTCCATGTCGGTGACGGCACAGCAGGCGGGATGGCTTTATGAGCATCATCGCTCATGTGATATGCCATCTTTTCGAGGTTGAGACAGATTTGCAAATCAGGATTGTTCAGAATAAAGGGCTGGCCGAAATTAAGCGCCCGGTTGACTTCGCCGGCTTCGTACGGTAGAACAAAATCGATGCTGCGCTTCAAGACTTTTTCCAGCTGTGCCTGCTTGATCGCAGGGCTGGATGAGTTGTTATTGAGGACGATCTTTACTTTATCCAGTGGGATTCCGAGGCGGTCGTAGATTTCGAGGGCGCTCAACGTCGTGCGCAGAGACGCCATCTCCGGCGCCATGACGAGCAGGATCAAACCGGACATGCTCAGCATCTGGATGGTCATGTCGGAGAAATCATGGGATGTATCCACGACCACAAATTCGTTGTGCGCCTTGATCTTTTCCATGAACTGGTGGAGAGTCTCGGTGGTGAACGTGTCCGCTGCGATCGGGTAACGCGGCGAGGCTATGTAACGAATGCCGCTTTTGTGCGGCACCATCATCTCTCCAACCACAGCATCATCGAAATTATCAGGGTTGATGCCAACAAGGTTTTCCCAGGTTGCGCCGGGCTTGCCGTCGAGCATGAGCGCGACCTGGCCGGCGGTGAGAACACCATCGATGAGCAGGGTCTGCTGTCCCCAAAGTTTGTAAAAGGCAATCCCCAAATTGACAACGATGCTGGAACATCCCACGCCACCGCGCAAACTGTGTACGGTGACCACGGTCGCGGTGGATTTATTGCCCGTTTCCAGCTCGCGGACCTTCTGCATGGCCTTGCCGCGCCGGGAAAGGATCCCCATACGGGCTACCAGCTCTTCCGGCTGGAACGGCTTGACCAGATAATCATCTGCTCCAAGTTCAAACGCTCGTAATTTTTCGCTCAGTTCATCCTTGGACGTGATCACGATGACCGGCATATGCGCGTATTTAGGATCGCGCCGCAACCGTTGGAGAATCTCAAACCCATCCATTTCCGGTAATTTCAGATCGACAATTAGCAGATCCGGTCCAAACGCAGGGATCTTGGAGAGCCCTTCGCTACCGGATTTTGCATACTCAAGGTTGTATTCTGACTCGCTGAGTGTTTTACGTATTAATTTAAAGTAGAACTGCTCGTCATCGATTAATAAAACCCTCATTAATCCTCCGGGTTCGTGAGATTCTATGATTGTGCAACAAGTCTTCCATGATTCAAAAGAAATTCATTCGCAGTTCGGAGCAACTTTTTCTCTGCTTTTTTCAATTCTAAAAATAAACCCTCATGGCGGTGAGTATAACCCTCATTACTCTCCTTATCAAGTTGACTAGCGCACTCTGCCAATTCCATGGCGCCCAGATTGGAGGAAACTCCCTTCAAGTTGTGCGCTTCGCGCGAAAGGGCATCCATGTTGCGGTCCAACAGGTAATGCTCCATCCCTTCGATCCGTTTGGAAAGCTCTTCGATAAAGTCTCTCAATAATTCGTGATAGGTATTGGTATCGCCGCCCACCCGCTGGGTGCCTTTTTTGATGTCGAGAATTTCATGCTCGGCGGACGGATTTGTTTGGGCCGGATCGGTGTGGACGAGAACACGATGTGGAGGGCTCGAAATCAGACCCAGCATACGTTTGATGTGCTCTACTTCGAATGGCTTGGCGATATAGTTATCGATCCCGGCGTCGAACAGCGTCTGTCCCTGCTCGGGGAGATAACTGGCTGTCAACGCGACAATGTAGGTATGCGTGCCTCCATTTTCCCATTCCCGGATCCGCCGGCTCGCCTCGATGCCGTCCATGACCGGCATCTGCAGATCCATAAACACGATGTCAAACTTATGGTATTTGACCGCATCCAGGGCATCCATCCCATTGCATGCCAGGTCAACGTGGTGGCCGTCGCGCGTCAGCAAAATATGCATCATGCGCCGATTCAAATCATCGTCATCTACGACCAGGATTTCTAAGGGTTCGACATCCTGATTCGGGAGGGATCCTGTTTTGCTGGAAATCATAATAGAGGTCCTGGCTGATTGGAGCGAAATCTTCTTATCCTAAAAAGCGCCGTACGGTGCGGCTGAGGTTCTTGGAGTGTGGGGGTACAGACGCTTTCCCTTCGACTGCCGAATGCAAGACGTCATTTCCAAATAAAAGTTACCCGGCGGCGAGCCACGCGCTTTGGTGCAATGAATTTTCAATTTTAGTATCGATTGGCTGGAAAAAACCTTGCTTTTTAAGAACAAAAATGCCTGCGGACGGGCGTTTCGTCCTGAAACAAGGAAATACTTGTTTCTTGTACGAGGTTTCAGGAAGAGCACTTCCTTCCACGTAACATACTTCTCGCCATGGGTATGAGGAAACAGACTCTGTCGAAATAAATTGTTTGTGCTATAATGCCGGCACCATGCAATCCCTGCTGCGCTTCGCCAATAATAACAACGACAATGACGATAATTCCCCGATCGTTGGGCGAAGCTTTGCTGGTTAAAAAGTAATTTCTGAACGGAAACCAATCGCCCAACGCACTAGCGAAGGGCGATTTATTTTGTCTGTAGAGCATCATCGGAGGCGCATCATGTACAAGACTCATAGCTGTGGCGAACTCAGAGCCACCCAGACCAATCAAAAAGTGACCATCGCGGGCTGGGTCCACCGCCGGCGCGATCACGGCGGCGTGATCTTCCTGGATCTGCGCGATCGTTACGGTATCGTGCAGGTGACCGTCAACCCCGACGCTTCCAAAGAGACCCTCGAACACGTCTCTAACGTTCGCATGGAATGGGTTCTGCAGGTGACCGGGACCGTTCAAAAGCGGCCGGCCGGGATGGCAAATCCCAAAATGGCAACCGGGGAAGTCGAGGTCATTGCCGAGTCGGTGCAGGTACTAAACCCGGCAAAAGTCCTGCCCTTCCTGGTGAGCGGGGAAAACGATCTGCCCGATGAGAATACGCGCCTCAAGTATCGTTACCTCGACCTGCGCCGGGAGCGGATGATCCGCAATATGATCCTGCGCCATAAAGTGGTCAAGTTCATGCGCGATTTTCTCGACAAGCAAAATTTTATCGAGATCGAGACTCCAATTTTGTTCAAGGCAACGCCAGAGGGCGCACGGGACTATCTTGTTCCCTCGCGTCTCTATCCGGGACAGTTCTACGCGCTTCCGCAATCCCCGCAGCAGTTGAAGCAGCTTTTGATGGTCGCAGGCATGGACCGCTACTTCCAGATCGCGCGCTGCTTCCGCGATGAGGACCTGCGCGGCGACCGCCAGCCGGAGTTCACGCAGCTTGATCTGGAGATGTCCTTCGTGCAGCGCGACGATGTTTTGAGACTGGTCGAACAACTTTACACGGAGATGATTCCAGCCGTGGCTCCGCACAAGAGGTTGCTCTCGTCCCCGTGGCCGAAGTTCTCCTATCGCGAAGTAGTCGAGCGATATGGCTCCGACAAACCGGACCTGCGATTTGGCATGGAGCTGACCGACGTGAGCGATATTTTTGCAAAAAGCGAATTCAAGGTCTTCCAATCCGCCATCGAGGCGGGTGGAGTGATCAAGTGCATCGTCGCGCCGGGCTGCGCAGACTATTCACGCAAGGAGGTCGACGCCTTGACCGAGTCGGCGAAGTCGCTCGGGGCGAAGGGACTTGCTACTTTGGCGCTAACCAGCGAAGGCTTGAAAGGGACCGCCGCGAAATTTGTCCAGCCAGAGGAAGCGCAGGCGGTCCAATCCAGGGTCAGTGCCAGGGAAGGCGATCTCATCCTGTTCGCCGCCGACCAACGCGCGGTGGTGAACAAGGTCCTGGGCGGGCTGCGCCTGATCTTCCGCGATAAGTTAAATCTCGCAGACGCGAATGTGATGGCATTTGCCTGGATCGTAGACTTCCCCATGTTTGCCTGGAATGAAGACGAACAGAAATGGGACGCGGAACATCATCCGTTCACGATGCCGCAGCTAGAGGATCTGCCGAAGTTCGATACGAATCCGGGTGAGATTCTTTCGGATGCGTACGATATGGTCTGCAATGGATACGAGATGGCGTCCGGTTCGATCCGCATCCATCGTAGTGACATCCAATTGAAGGTCTTTCAGCTCCTGGGCTTGAGCGGGGAGCAGATCGAGCAGAAATTCGGTCACATGCTCGAAGCGTTCGAATATGGCGCGCCCCCGCATGGCGGTATAGCTCCGGGCAGCGACCGTGTGGTGATGCTGCTGGCGGACGAGCCGAACATCCGTGAGGTGATTGCCTTCCCGAAGAACCAGGCTGGTCGCGATGTCATGGCAGATGCGCCGTCCGGCGTGGAACCGAAACAGCTCAAAGAGCTACATATTCAAATCCGAGAATAACCATGATGGAAAGAACTCTCGTTCGAGACCTGAAGGAAAAAATCGGCGAATGTATCACCTTACACGGGTTTGTTCAAACTGTCCGGAATCAGAAAGCTGTTCAATTTATTATTTTGCGTGATCCTACAGGTCTGGTTCAAGTCGTTGCAGAACGATCTGAGACAAATCATGTCTTAAATGAATTGATCGCGGGACTCACACGTGAATCAGCAATTCAGGTCACCGGGCTTGTGGTAAGCAATCCGAATGTAAAGCTCGGACAATTGGAAGTTCAGCTGCAAGCTCTAGCAATTGACTCATTGGCGGATCCAACGTTGCCGATCGATCTCTTTGGCAGGACACAGACTGAAGTTGACAAACGATTGGATTGGCGGTTTCTCGAGTTGCGCCAGCCTGAGAATCAATTGGTATTTCGCATTCAAACCAGCGTCGAAATGGCGATGCGTGAATTCTGGATCGAAAATGGATTCATAGAGATCCATACACCGAAAATCATGGGTAGCCCCAGTGAA
>DATHUN010000021.1:0-12632 GCA_035462205.1 Anaerolineales bacterium | reverse complement strand
ATTTGAAACCTGTGACGCACTCATCACACCCGTTGCGCCGACGACCGCCTTCCGTATTGGAGAAAAGATCACCAATCCGCTTGATATGTATTTATCGGATGTGCATGTGGTGGCGGTCAATCTGGCGGGCATCCCGGCGCTGTCAGTTCCGTGCGGTATGTCGAACGGACTCCCGATCGGCATGCAGATCATGGGTCCGCATTTATCGGAGGCAACGCTGCTGAAAATCGGTCACCTGTATCAAAGCCAGACGGATTGGCATTTGAAACATCCACCCTGTTGGACTGATTAGCCATGAAATACGAACCCGTCATCGGACTGGAAGTCCACGCCGAATTGCTGACAGAATCCAAAATGTTTTGTGGCTGTGAAGTCGTCGATTCGATTACTGCCAAACCGAATCGCTACATCTGTCCCGTTTGTACGGGTCAGCCGGGGGCGCTGCCTGTCTTGAATAAAAAAGCGGTTGAGTTCGCCATCCGCGTCGGGCTTGCACTCGGATGCGAAATCCACGCCGAAAGTATTTTTGCGCGCAAAAATTATTTTTATCCCGATCTGCCGAAAGGCTATCAGATCTCACAATACGACCAACCGCTCGCTACCGATGGCAAGATCGAGATCGAAACGGATGCCGGCATAAAGGATGTGCGGATTCGCCGCGTCCATTTGGAAGAGGACACCGGCAAACTTTCTCACGCGGAGGGCAGCTCGTTCATTGACTATAACCGCAGCGGCGTCCCGTTATTGGAAATTGTCACCGAGCCCGATCTTCGGTCGCCGGAAGAAGCCAAAGCCTACGCGACCAGGCTGCACGCCATCCTCCGTTATCTCGGCGTAAATTCGGGTGACATGGAAAAGGGCGTGATCCGCTTCGAGGCAAATGTCTCGGTGCGCGAGGCGGGCAGCGACCGACTCAACACACGGACCGAGATCAAGAATCTCAATTCCTTCCGCGCCTTGGTCCAGGGGATTGAATATGAGATCAAACGCCAGACGGAAATTTATGCGAACGGTGGAACCGTGGAGCAGGAAACGGTCGGATTTAATGAAGCCACCGGCAAGACCTATTCGCAGCGCGGCAAGGAAAGCGCCCACGATTATCGCTATTTCCCCGAACCAGATTTGCCGCCGCTCGTGATCGAACAGAATTGGATCGATTCCATCCGCGCCGCCTTACCGGAATTGCCCGAGGCGAAAACACGCCGTTTCATCGAACAATATGAACTGAAACCACAGGAAGCGCGCTTGTTGACCTCTGAAAAAGAGCTGGCAGATTATTTTGAAGCCGTGGCTTCCGAATCAAGGAGTTCGGCTAAAACCGTTAGCTCGTGGATTGCCGGAGAGTTCATGCGTTCTATGAATGATCTCCACGTGGATGTATCGGAAATTCCTGTCCCCGCGGTCGATCTAGCAAAATTAATCGATCTGGTGACGGAGAAGACCATCGGCGGGAATGCTGGCAAGATCGTATTGGGCGAGCTGTTTCATCATGGTGGCAAGCCCGAAGAGATTATCAGAGCGAAAAATCTGGCGCAAGTCTCCGATGAAAACTTCATTCAGGGGACCATCAACAAGATTTTGGACGACAACCCGAAAGAAGTGCAGCAATACCTCGCTGGTAAAGAGTCCATTCTGCAGTGGCTGATGGGGCAGGTTGCCCGCGCTACAAAAGGCAAAGCGGATCCAGTTGTGGCGAGACAATTGTTGATCAAGACGCTGGAAGGCAAAAGGAGCCCACAATAAAGAGAGCCTCTGGCGCAGGCTCTCTTATGACTCACTTGCGTTTCTTCTTATCCTCGTCGTGTGCCATCATGTCGATGGCAATTGCCACAGCCAGAATCAGGATGTCATTCTGCCCGTCGTCGATCTCGACGCCGTAGGTGTCTGTCAGGCTGAACCAAGCCTTGGATACTTCGGCGATCTTGTTTCGCCGTTCTGCGATCGAATATTCATGGTCGAGAATGTTTCCTTGCACGTCCAGGTCAGGACCTCCCCGCACGTTGACCGACCAATGATCGCCGAGTGGAGCGATCAGCCCCTTTTTGATGACAGCCAGCTGGTTGCCTTCACCATCCTCCACGACCATCGTTTCCTTGATCGGCAGCAGGCGCTCCTGGATCTTGGCAATCGTGTTGCCTTGCATGTCTTCAAAGATCAGAGTCTTACGCAGGCGCAGCGCCTTGCCGTCCACTTTGAAAACCCGGTCGCCTTTCTGGTTTTCGATCCAGAAATCATCGCCAATCGAGAGCAGCTTCTGGCGGATCTTGTAACGAGTTGACATATGCACGCCTCTTTCTATAAGATGAAACAGAATTTGCAACAGGAGTATAACGCATGCCTGCGGACCGGCTCAAAACAAAATTTACCTTCTGCTATAATTCGCTTAATTAAACACAAAAGGATTTTTCCTCATGGCTGAACACGTCAGCGTTTCACAAATCTCACACTATGTCGGGCAGGAAGTGACCATCAAAGGCTGGGTCTATAACCGC
The DNA here is from genome assembly GCA_035462205.1 of Anaerolineales bacterium. Lineage (GTDB taxonomy): Bacteria > Chloroflexota > Anaerolineae > Anaerolineales > Villigracilaceae > Defluviilinea. Next base: position 10,140 of record DATHUN010000021.1, on the reverse strand, counting down.
ACCGATAAGGGCAAGCTCTGCTTTTTACTCATTCGGGATGGGACAGGTTTCATTCAATGTGTTGCTTTTAAAGGTGACCTGGAACCCGAAGTCTTCGACCGTGTGATGCGCCTGCCGCAGGAATCGGCAGTCATCATCACCGGGCCGGTACGCGAGGACAAGCGCGCGCCCGGCATCCCCGGCGGATTTGAGTTAGGCGTGAAGCAGATCGAGGTCGTGCAAGAAGCGGCATTAGATTACCCGATGTCGCTCAAGGATCACGGCGTCGATTTTGCGCTTGACCACCGTCACTTATGGATCCGCATGCAGAGTCAATGGGCGATTTTACGCGTGCGCGTCAAGGTCATGTCTGCGGTGCGCGAGTATCTCGACAGCCACGGATTCTTCAACCTCGATACGCCCATCCTCACCCCCGCGGCCGCCGAAGGGACGACCACTCTCTTCGAGACAGCCTACTTCGACGAGGGTTCTGCTTATCTCGCCCAGACGGGTCAGCTTTATAACGAAGCCAATATCTTCTCATTTGGGAAAGTTTATTGTTTTGGTCCCACTTTCCGCGCCGAGAAATCCAAGACGCGACGCCATTTGACCGAGTTTTGGATGCTCGAACCCGAGATTGCCTTCTGTGACTTGGATTGTCTGATGGAGGTCGAGGAAGGTTTGATCACACATATCGCCCAAACTGTTTTGCGCGATTGCGCCGCCGAGTTGAAATATCTCGGGCGGGATGTCTCCAAGCTGGAAAGTATTCAGGCACCGTTCCCGCGTATGTCGTATGACGATGCAGCGAAGTATCTGATCGACCTGTACGAAAAAGAGACCGACCCCGAGAAGCAGGAATTGCTAAAATTTGAATGGGGTATGGACTTCGGCGCGCCGCATGAAACGGAACTGACCAAGTTGAACGATAAGCCGCTGTTCGTCTATGGCTATCCCAGCGCGGTCAAAGCCTTTTACATGGAGCCCTGGCCGGGTCGACCCGAGGTCTGCAAGTCAGTAGACCTGCTCGCTCCCGAAGGCTACGGTGAAATCTGTGGCGGCTCGGAGCGTATGTCTGACCATGACATGCTGCTGGCGCGCATCCGCAAGGAAGGGCTTCCGGAGGAGGCGTTCAAATGGTATCTGGAATTGCGCAAATATGGCTCCGTCCCGCACTCGGGATTCGGCATGGGTGTCGAGCGCGTCACCGCCTGGTTGTGTGGCATCGAACACATCCGCGAGGCGATCCCCTTTCCGAGAACGATCAAGAGAGTATATCCGTAGAAAAAAGACCCTGAAGCAAGCATTCAGGGTCTTTCGGTTAAACGATATTGATATCAGCCTAGAATTCTTAGTGCCGTTCCTGCTTATGGAATGATCAGCACCTGACCCACACTGATCTGATTTGGATTGCTGATATTGTTTGCAGCGGCGATCGCGGCAACCGTCGTCCCGAATTTGATGGCGATCGCGTACAAGCTATCGCCAGCTTTCACGGTGTAGGTGCGTGGTGTAGACGTGCCACCTCCATCGGACCCTGAACCGCTACCGTTCTCAGACGGGATGGTAAGTTGATCGCCCGTCTTTAACAGCTGCGGATTGGCATTGATCAATTCTCGGAGCGTCACGCCATATCTGTTGGCGATCGACTCGAATGAATCGCCTGCAGTCACCGTGTGTTTCTGCAACGGTCTTCCCGAACTTGACTCCACACCGGCAAATCGATAGAGCTGCTCCAGCGATCCATTGAACACATTCAAATCCACCTTTGCATTGATCCCATTCACCCGGCCGGTTTGACTGTATTGCCAGAATGTCCATTGGAACCAACCGCGCGGCAGAGCAGGCTGCGAGCCTTCCACATATACATTTGGATATTGCGCCAGCCAGAGGGGATACTCCCTCGCCCACGTTGGAGGTCCGCCGCCGACCTCGGAAAAATAATCCTGTAGAAAATAGGCTCGCGAATAGAGAATCGGCCTTCGATTGAAGGCACTTTCCACGATATCCAGCCAGGTTTTCACGCGCGAGATGATCTTATCCTTGGTCTGACCATCGTTTGTCTCCAGGTCCAGCACAGGTGGGAGCTCACCATCATCGCTCATGGATTTGACGTAATCGATGAATCGATTCGCCTGCTTCTTGGCATCCATGTTGTTGTGGAAGAAGTGATATGCGCCTCGCAGAAGTCCCGCTGATTTTGCGCCGCGCCAGTTATCGTCGAAGGTCGGGTCGGAATAGGAGTCTCCTTCTGAGGCCTTGGCAAAGACAAACCGCTGCCCGGCAGCGCGCACCTTCGGCCAGTCAATTCCTGCATTCCAATACGAAACGTCAATCCCGGGAACTGTTGCCATGTTCATCTCCTTCTGGTTTTCTTGCGTAAGCGTAGCATAAAAGTTCACGAAAAGCAAACAAGCCTGCAACCTAACACTTCCCCTACGCTTAATAGAATCGATTAATTTTTCTCTACCCTTGCACAAGCGTTTATGGTATAAGAATCATCGTCCCTGCTGTGTTCGTGATGTTGCACCTTCCGTTTTGAGCCAACACCTACTTTCAGGGTCTCTAACTCCAATAGAAATAACGCGATAGGCCTGAGCCAAGGCGGCGTTTCTGGGTAGGGACCCACCTGCGAGAGCAGGTTCAAAACTCCGCAGCACACGGCATGCGCGGGGCCTGAAAATAAAACCCTAAGGATACTTCCTTAGGGTTTTCCTTTTGAGTTAAGGAGCTTGATGAACTGCGACCGCCGACCGTAATCCGGATTCGAACGCGCCCTGGATCCATGCGTGATAGAGGGAGGCGTGCTCGCCCGCGAAATGGATTCGTCCTTCGGGCTTGACGATCTCTTGGTGCAGCAAGGTTTGCTGACCGGGGTCAAATAAAGCGAAGGCGCCGCCGGCAAACGGATCATCGTGCCACATGTGCGAGGCACCGGTTTCGAACTCTTCGCGAATCTGCGGGTGGATGATGGCAACATTTTCGAGTGCCTGCTCAATGCGCTCGTGTGGCAGCAACGACCCCCAGCGTTGTGCGTCTTCAGACCAGGTGTAACTGACCAGCAATATGCCTCTACCCGTCTCCTTGCCGTAATCAGTATAGTACAAATTACGAATGGCGAGGTCGGTCACCGTGCCACCTCCGTAAATGCCTTCATCCTCCTCCCAGAAGCGACGTCGCGTCTGGAAGAAGATCTTGGCCGAGGCATCATAATGCAATTGGCGGATGGCACGTTGTTTCGCACGCGAAAATGGCTTTAATACTTCCACATGTCGCAGCACCGGGAAGGGAACCGTAAGAATGGCGTAGTCGCCGCGCGCTTCGAAGCGACCGGAACGTGTCTGATAATGGATGATTACTTCGTCCGGCGTCTGATCGATGGCGATCATCCTCGCGCCAAAACGGATGCGAGGTCCCAGCTCGTGCATAAAGGCATGCGGAAGGTGATCCGCGCCGCCGGCGATCTGGCACATGTCCGTGTAATAGTTGCCCCCGTCTTCGCGGAATAATTCGAGGAAAGACGAGTTCATCATCGCTTCCTGATTGTTGAGCAGACCGAACATCTCGATCATGCCTTCCGACCAGCCTTTGAGCTCGAGGAACTCGCGCACGGAATACTGGTCATATTCGGCATTGATCTGTTCCCAACCCGCTTCGCCTTCCTTTTCAATCTTTTCCACCAGGGGCCGGATGGTATCTTCCCAATACCTACCGGAGATTTTTCCCTTTTCGACCTCCGCGACTTCAAAGCCCATACAATCGGGGTCGGCGATCACATCTGCCAGCCGGCGCTTTACACCACCAATACAAACATACGCCTGCGGATTGCCCATCGGAAAGTCGCGGGTCTGCAAGCCAAACTTATTGATATAGGAAATTGTCAGCTCATGCGAACGCGGAATGCGCATCGCGCCCGCTTCAGCATACAAACCGCGCGAAAAAGGCTCGCGCATCGTATATATCCGTCCACCGAGGCGGTGTTGCGCTTCCAGGATCAGCGGCTCATGACCAGCTCTGAGCAGTTCGTACGCGGCGGAAAGCCCGGCGAGGCCCGCCCCAACGATCACTACTTTCTTCTTTTGTCCCCCAGCCTCAAAATGCTTGGGGATGCCATCATGGACAACTTCAATGTAATCTCGAATGGAATGTTTCGTTTGCATGATGCCTCCGGCGATAAAGTTGACCTATCTTATCCAAAAACAATTCCTTTTTCAATCACCATTTTCACCCATACGATGCGGATTGATCGCTTGCCATATTTGTTCCAAGTCGGCAAACGGATTTTGTGCTTGACGAAGCATCCATGCACGTGTAGAATCGCCGCCGTTAACAACTGAATAACGGAGATGAAGCGGCTGGGTCCCGCCTTGGACGGGATCACGAGGTGGAGGTTCTGTCTCGCGAGAGATATGCTAAGGGCTTTTCCTCTCCTTCTCGGAGAGTAGTGGTGCCTAAAAATCGGATCGATCAGCGGATGCCTCCGGAGTTTGTCACAAACTCCTTTCTCCCTTCCTAAGAAACGCAAGGAGTAACAGGCGCCCAAAAACCGGGCGAAAAATTCTGTTGCTCGGGTCGAAAACCTTCCGGTAACGGTTGGGACAAGACCAGCGCAGTGGCACAGGCAATGGTTGTTCGCCTGTTGATCGTGTGGAAGGGCTGTTTTATTGAATAGCGTGGCTATTGTTTAAGGCATGTCCCGGACATGCCTTTTTGTTTTGACCTCAGCCCCTCCTGCAAGGAGAGGAGGCAAGAGAGCAAGAATCGGGTCGGCAGACGAAAGAGATGTTCATAGAATACAATCTAAAGGAGAGACTATGAACACGCAAACAGTTTACAAACAGAGCTCTGAAGATTACCAGCGCATTGAGCAGGCGATCTTATACCTTGAAAACCATTATCGAGAGCAGCCAAGCCTTGAAGAAGTGGCTGCGAACATCGGGTTGAGCGAATTCCACTTCCAGCGGGTGTTCACCCGTTGGGCCGGAGTGAGCCCCAAGCGCTTTTTACAGTTCCTGACCAAGGAAGGCGCCAAGGACCTGCTCAGCCGTTCCGAGAACTTGCTGGATACCACCCACCAGGTGGGACTCTCCAGCCTCGGGCGTTTGCACGATCTCTTTGTGACGACCGAAGCGGTGACCCCCGGCGAATACAAGTCGCACGGAGAAGGCGTGACCATCCGTTATGGGATTCATCTGACGCCCTTTGGCAAGTGTCTGATCGGATTGACCGAACACGGCGTTTGCCACCTGGGCTTCGTGCAAACCAGTGAAGGTGATGCAATTGACAATCTCGTCACCCAGTGGAAAGAAGCCAAGATGATCGAAGATTATCGATCTACCGCAGCGTTGGTCGAACCGATTTTTAGTCTGCGCTTTACTGACCGGATCAAGCCGCTGAACTTGCACCTGCGCGGGACAAACTTCCAATTGAAAGTTTGGGAGGCACTGTTGCAGGTTCCGGTAGGGACTGTGACCACCTACGAAGGTCTCGCCCAGCGGATCGGACAACCGAGCGCCTCACGCGCCGTCGGATCAGCAGTTGGACACAATCCCATCGCGGTGCTAATTCCCTGTCACCGGGTGATTCGCAAGGTCGGTGACTTCGGAAATTATCGTTATGGCGCGCAGAGAAAGAAAGCGCTGCTGGCGAGAGAGTTTGTAAATACATCGGTGGTCGAGTAAAAGCGATCCTTATCCCTAGCCCCTCTCCCTTACACGGAGAGGGGAATGATGGAGAGAAATGAAAACGAAAGTCTGGATTGCGCTATTGGCGCTGTACATCGTCTGGGGCTCTACGTATCTGGCAATTCGGTTCGCAGTGGAAACTATTCCCCCGTTTCTGCATGCATCCATCCGTTTTTTGATCTCGGGAGCGATCCTGTTCCTGTGGAGGCGCGCCGCCGGAGATCCCGTGCCCACGACAGCAAATTGGAAGTCCACAGCAATTGTGGGTACCTTGCTTCTCCTCGGCGGGAATGGACTCGTCGCACTGGCAGAGAAGAATATTCCGTCAGGAATTGCAGCATTGGTAATCTCTACATCGCCGTTTTGGTTGGTGTTGTTTGAGTCCCTGCGGGCTGGTGGGACCAAGCCGAACTGGCAATCGATCCTAGGACTGATCATCGGATTCAGTGGTGTATTCATTCTGATCGGTCCGGCAGAGATCACAGGCTCCGGGCAACATTGGAATACTGCCAGCGTGATCATGCTGCTGACTGCGCCGCTCCTTTGGTCACTTGGCTCCATCTATGCCCGCGGTGCCGATATGCCAAAGTCAACTTTAATGTCCACGGGCATGCAGATGCTGGTCGGCGCGCTAGCGTTGTTTATCGTCAGTCTCCTCACCGGAGAGCTGCGTGGCTTCAGCTTTGCGCAGGTCTCCGCTAACTCGTGGTGGGGACTGCTCTACTTGATTACATTCGGGTCGCTGGTTGGATTTGTATCCTATGGCTGGCTATTACACAACGCGCCGGTGTCGCTAACGTCCACGTACGCATATGTGAACCCGGTTGTGGCGGTGTTTCTGGGATGGTTACTGGCAGGTGAGGATTTAAATGCGCGGATCGGAATCGCCTCCGCGATCATCATCGGCTCGGTCATCTTTATCAATCTCACCCGGCAAATGTCGGCGGCACGCGAGGCGAGACAAATCGTCCCGCAGGAAGTTGAATAAGGACAAATGAGGAGATTGCTGCGTCGAACTGGTGTGCTTTTCGCCATGATATATTGAGTCCAAATTCTGCATCGGAGCAGTTGGAAAGCCAAACTATAAAAAGGAGTGAAAGCGATGGACACAAAAGATGTGCTCAAACGGGTCAAGGAAGACAACGTAATGTTTGTCTCCCTGCAGTTTTCCGATGTGACGGGAGCTGTTAAAAGTGTGGATATGCCGGTTCGCCGTCTGGAGGATGCGCTGACAGATGGTGTGTGGTTCGACGGCTCGTCCGTAGAGGGATTTGCGCGCATTCAGGAAAGCGACATGCTCCTCATTCTAGATCCAGACACGTATGCTGTCTTACCGTGGTCGCCTGAGGATTCGCGCCGCGCCCGCGTTTTCTGCGATATTTACACGCCGAAAGGTGATCCATTCGAAGGGGATCCACGCGGCACCCTCAAGCGCCAGTTGAAGCGACTTGAGGAAAAGGGCTGGACGTACAACATTGGACCCGAGCCGGAATTTTTCCTGTTCAAGGGCGAGAATGGGCGCGGTGTCCATCCGGTCCCCCATGATACCGGTGGTTATTTTGACTTTTCCTCCTTCGATGAAGCGGTCGTTGTGCGCACCGCCTTGATGGAAGCCCTCGATGCGATGGGCCTTGAAGTGGAAGTGGGCCACCACGAGGTGGCGCTCGGCCAGCACGAAATCGATTTCCGCTTTGCGGACGCCCTCAAGACTGCAGACAATGTTCTGACCTTGAAGTACACCGTCAAGGCGATCGCGGCACAACATGGCTTGGTTGCCTCCTTCATGCCCAAGCCGGTTTTTGGCATCAACGGCTCCGGTATGCACTGCCACCAAAGCATGTTCGATAAGAAGACCGGCGAGAATGTCTTCTTTGATGCAAATGATGAAGCCCATCTCTCGAAGACCGCCTACTCGTTCATTGCGGGACAACTGGCACACGCCCGCGCCTTGGCAGCGGTTGTAGCCCCGACGGTCAATTCGTACAAGCGTTTGGTTCCGGGCTATGAAGCACCGGTGTATATTGGCTGGGCACAACAGAATCGTTCGGCGCTCATCCGTATCCCGCGCTACACGGAGGGACGTGATAAAGCCGTACGCGCCGAGCTGCGCTTCCCGGATCCATCGGCGAATCCGTACCTGGCATTCACCGTCATGCTTGCCGCGGCGCTCGACGGTATCGAACGTGGGCTCGAAGCGCCAAAGCCGCTCAACAACATCAACCTGTATCACCTCGATACCAAGGAACGCAGAAAACTCGGTGTGAAAGAACTGCCCGGCTCACTTGCCGAAGCGTTGAATGAGCTTGAAAAAGATCCACTGCTTACCGCTGCACTTGGCGACATCACTTGCGAAGCCTTCATGCGCGCCAAATGGGAAGAATGGGACGAGTTCCGCTTGCGCGTATCGGATTATGAGATTGAGCGATATTTGGAAACTGCATAGCTTTTCGTAAAGAGTAATTGGCGCCCTCCGAAGGAAATATCCTTCGGAGGCTTTTTTATCGGCGATGACCCTTTGGCTGTAACCAAAACATGACATCTATCCACGCGTGTAGAGTAACCTACCCAACGGCAACCCGTCCTGCCTGTGCAGGTCATCACAGCGAATTCGGGAGGTAGTCATGAAGGTTAAGATGTCGATCGTGCTGGTTTTTATTTTATTTTCAATGTGGACGATCAGTGCAAGTGCGGCACAACAGCTATTTCAGCCATATGTGAGTTTCCCGCTCAGCAATGCACAAGCGGTCGGTATTGGGGATTTCAACGGTGATGGATTTAACGATGTTGCGATTACCAATTCGTCACAGTTGTTCATTTATACGCAAAGCAATACTGGGAGCCTGGTAAATACATCCGTATATGACGCCGGCTCAAGGCCCGAATCACTGGCTGTCGGCGATCTCAACAACGATGGGCGCACCGATATTGTCCTGACGAATTTCAGCAGCAATACGATCAGTGTATTCCTACAACAGATGGACGGAACACTTACGCCCCGCGTGACCTTCCCGACAAGCACAGGTCCTGATGCCGTTGCGGTTGGGGATGTGAATAGTGACGGATTGGACGATATTGCCGTGTCGCATTGGAATGCCTCCAACATTGGCATTTTCACCCAGTTAGCCGGTGGGACATTGAATTCGATGATCGCGTATTCCTCTCCACAGGCGGGATACGACGATATTGAGATTGCAGATATCAACAATGATGGCAAAAATGATGTTATCAAGATGAACGGGCAGGGCTATGTCAACCCGCACCTGTCTGTTTACCTGCAGAATGCAGCGGGAACACTCAACAGCGCAATATCCTACTCGATTGGCTGTAGTAGCTGTTTAGCCCACGGAGTTGGTGCGGGCGATCTGACCGGCGATGGGTTAGCCGATGTTGTGGTCAGCTATGGCGGCAACCAGCCCTCTTCACAGCTGGCTGTTTTCGTACAGTCCGCTACTGGTAGTTTGCAACCGTCAGTTTCATATGCCGCCTATGACATCCCTGAACCAGTTGAAGTTGCCGATGTGAATCTTGATGGTCGTGCGGATGCGTTAACTTTGCACGGCGGCTGGTATCGCGCCGGAGTCTTTCTCCAACAAAATGGGGCATTGAGTCCGTATTCGCTGTACGCGATCCCCTATGCCAGTCACTACAAATCACAGGGATTCGATGTTGGTGACATCAATAACGACGGCTTACCGGATCTTGCAATTGCCGATTACAACAATGGGCTGGTCGTGCTGTATCATGCTCCCCAAGATATCACCCTACCCACAATTTCTGTCACGGCAGTCAGGCAAGACAATACACCCTATGCCGCAGGCAGCTGGACCAACCAAACCGTCACCGTGAAATTTACTTGCAGCGATGCCGACTCGGGAGTTGCCTCCTGCCCGTCCGACCAGGTCTTCAGCATGGATGGTGTCACGCCGCTGGTCACAGGGGTCGCTACGGATCGGGCTGGCAACAGTGCAAGCGTTAGTTTTGGTCCGATTAATATCGACAAAACTCCGCCATCTCTGTCGGTAAGCGTTTCCCCAAATCCCGTTGTTTTGAAGGGCGCTGCTCAGATCGTGACGAGCGCCGGTGATAATTTATCAGGTGCAGGCTCTGTCTCTTGTTCGAATGTAGACACCAATACAGTCGGGGCGAAATCGCTCACCTGTAATGTCGCCGATAATGCTGGAAACGCAGCGACGAAATCTGTCTCTTATCAAGTGATCTATAAGTTTGTTGGCTTCCTCCAGCCGATCGTGGATTGTGTGAATAACCCTTGCAGCACATACCAAATCAGTTCTTTCACGGTGGGCACGACCATTGCCGTCAAATTTCAATTGAAAGATGCCAATGGGACGTTCGTCCAGCCGCTCCAGGCGCCGCTCTGGCTCGTTCCATTAAAAATGGAAGGTACACCGCCTGTCACGTTCCCTGACAACTATGTCTTTCAGACGTCCGGTGCAAGCTATACGTGGAAGAGAAGTCC
>DATHUN010000020.1:0-7135 GCA_035462205.1 Anaerolineales bacterium | reverse complement strand
AGACTAAGGAGGTTTTAGTTAGGGAACATTCTACGGTCGCATGAATTTCTGCGAAAAGAAATCAGGGACGTCTCAAATAGACGTCCCTGATTTATGCATTGATTTACTTCTTCAAACCTTCCGCCTGCGCGGTGGCGAGCGTGGTTAATATCGAGTCAAGGTCACCGCCGTTCACAAAGTCTGTAATACCTTTGAATTCAGCAGAACCAAAGCTGGGGATGGAGTCACCCACGTCAAAGGTAAAACCCTTGGTAGTGGCAAGAGCCTCACCGAGCTTCTGCAGCGCCGGGTCAGTGTAATTGCCAGCGGCGCCGTTATTTGGCGAAAGACCAAAGGTAGCCTTGGCCCAGTTCGCGCCTCCCTGCGTAGAGGAAAGATAGGCGACCAGAGCCTTGACCGCTGGTTTATCGCTAAACGCCATCATCGGTTCGACGGAGCCTTGTAAACCCTGGATACTAGGCACGACGAAAAAGTCATAATCGGTGCCTTGTTTCAGGTCTGGGAACTGCTTAGCAATTTCACCACCTGCGAAACCGGATTGCTTGACCATCATGGCTTCCGGAGGATCAGCAAAAGGCTTGTAGATCGCATCGAGGAAAGCTGTTGAAACGGTACCCTCAGCGCCACCCACGGTGTACTTGGGATCCTTTGCCCATTTGCCATAGGTCTCGTATGCCTGCTTGACGCCCGGATCATCGTAAGAAACGGAGCCGTCGATGAGCCCTTGCACAAAGTCTGGGCCCTGCTGTACCAGGAGAATATCCTGAATGAAGTCGGTACCGGCCCAGCCCGTGGCGTCGCCCGAACCGAATCCCATGCTCCAAGGTACATTTCCATCGGCTGCCATTTTTTCCACCAGCGCATCTAATTCATCCCAGGTGGTTGGAACGGTATACCCCAGTGCCTCGAAGTTGGCCGGGCTGTACCAGATAATCGACTTTACGTCAGCCTTGATTGGCAGACCAAGCCACTTGCCGTCAACTGTCATTGGGGTTACAAAGAAGTCATTGTAGTTCGACTTGTCTGCGCCCAGACTATCCATCGTCTTCAACTTGTCCTTATACTGTACCAGTTGAGCCACCTGCCAGAATGCAACATCCGGCGGTGTACCAGCCTGAACGCGTGTATCCAGCAGAGCCTGATCACGTGTTGATTCGGGCTTTAGCACGATGCCACAGGCATCCACCAGGGGTTGCAATACCTGATTTAAGGCAGCTTCCTCAACACCGGACCACTGATATAACATGCTGATCTCATCGCCCTGCTGCGCGCCCATGCAGTCAATTGCCCCGGTGGGAGCTTCGGTTGCGGCCGCCGTCGGCGCTTCGGTAGCAGCTTGCGTGGGTGCTTCGGTCATTGCCTCGGTGGGAGCTTCCGTGACGGCCGGCGGTTCTGTTGCCGCAGGCGGTGCAGTTGTGGCTGTTGCTTTGGGACCACAAGCAGCCAGGAAAAGCGTCGCCAGGACAAGCAGACTAACGATCTTGCTAATCTTAAACATATTTCTTCTCCTCAATTTTTTGAGTCATTTTTTGGTCTACTAACAAACAACTTATCCATAAGCGTTCAAAGTATTATTTTGTGAGCGCAACCACCTCCTTTATAAACATGTCTTAGTCAACCAGAGCATTAAAGCGGGTTCGTGATGGATGAACCTTTTTATTTGCTCGATTTTCGGGTAATAAGCTTGGTTTCCAAGAGTAGTGAGAGGTCGTTCAAGCCTTCACCTTGAATGATGCGAATCAAACGTTCTCCACCTGCCCAGCCCAATTCATAGGCAGGCAAACGGACGGTGGTAAGCGGAGGATCAAAATATTCTGCTATAGGTATATCGTCAAAGCCGATCAGGGCGATATCTTCGGGGATACGCAAGCCAGCTTGCTTGATTGCCAGCAGTGCACCCATGGCAACGACATCACTGGCGACGAAGACAGCGGTCGGGCGGGGCACCAGCTCAAGCAATCCTTTCATCGCCGCGAAGCCGCTGGCGGGCGTGTAATTGCCCTCTTGGATATATCGCTCGTCGACAGGTAGGGCGGCAGTCTGTAGCGCGCGCAAATAGCCGTCACGGCGCTGTTGTGCGGAGGTGTAATCTAAGGGAGCGTTCGTGATCATGCCGATCCGCTCATGACCCAGCTCGATTAAATGATTCACTGCCAGCTCTGCGCCGGCAGTGGCATCTACATCCACAAACGGGATGTCCGTATTTGGCAACTGACCCATCAACAGAATCGGAACACGCTGCTGATGAAGTCTCATCAACGCCGTATCATCCTCGCGCGGACCGGATAATAAGATTCCATCCACGTGATTTTCTGTGATCAAGCGTGCATATCCTCCAGCATCATATGGGTCAACAGGTTTCAATAGCACATGGAAGCCCTGTTGAATGGCTGCCTGTTCCACACCTAAGATAACCTGAGGTAGAAAGGCATCGGTAAAAATCTGTTCCGGCGATTGGCAAAGCACGAGGCCAATCGTGTAGGATTTTCCACTGACCAGTTTCTTGCCGGCTATATTGGGGGAATAGTTGAGTTTTTTTGCCGCGTCCAACACTCGTTGGCGAGTAGCCTCACTGATGCTGACGCTGGCAACATCGTTCAAGACAAAGGATACGGTTGTGCGTGATACGCCAGCTACTTTTGCGACGTCCAGACTGGTTGAGCGCTTTTTGCCGGGCATGATAATTTCAGTAACACGTGTTACTTAATTAGTATAAGGATTTTGAAGGGAATGTCAAGTACCATTTCGGGTTCTCGTTGCAGACTCACGGCTGGAGATGATCAATCCGGCGCCAATCAAAGCTCCGCCAAGCAGGAACCAGGAAGTAATCGTCTCGCCCAAGAATAGCCATCCAAGCAACGTGCCGACGACCGGCTGTGCGAAGAACGTCAAGGAGGCTAGCCCGGCATCCACATAGGCAAAGGCTGTATTCCACAGGACCATCGCCAATGCCGTGGAAATAATCCCCAGGAAAAGCACGCCTGCGACGACGCCCAGGCTGATTCTTCCTATGCTCATCGTGGTCAGTTCCCACATTCCGAGAGGAACAGTCACCGGCAAACCGCCGAGAAAAGCGAGTACGCTGAACAACAGCACCTCCGTGTCCCGCGTCACTTTGCGCACGAAGACGGAGTACAGCGCCCATGTAAGCGCCGCGCCGATCAGGATCAGATTGCCGAGGAACATGCCCGGGTTAATTTGTGCCGAGCGCGGGTCAATCACGGCGACTACGCCCAGGGTCGCCAGGGTGAGTGCAATCAATCTCCATCGGGTAATCTCCTCACCCAGGATCACCCAGGCGAAGAGCAACACAAAAGCCGGTGTCGCAGAAGTGACCAGTGACCCGTTCCCCGCCGTGGATAATTTCGTACCTAGGAATTGCAGCCCAAGCGATACACCATAGCCTATAAATCCAACACCAAGGACTCGAAAGATCTGCTGCTTTGCGATCTGTGGAAACCCGCGCCGGGCGAGCACGATCAACAGGGTCAGTATGCCGAGCAGCAGACGAAGTGTGACCAGCGTAAAAGGTGGAATGACCTCCAGCACAACTTTGCTGACCACGTACATACCGCCCCATATGCTCGCCGCGCCGAGCCCGCAAAGTAAACCGCTGATGGTTTTGTTCATAAGGCGGGAATTATAACGGCATGTTATTCACATGTCATTCTGACCGAAAGGGGCTCACTTACTGTGCCCTGCGAAGCGAAGAATCCCAGAGGGACATTACTGTGTAGATAATCTATTCGTAGGACTTACTCTGTCTCAATTTCTTGATCTCCCCGCGACCTTTCTTTTCTTTTAATCTTCTCTCCCTCGCTTGAGCTGTCGGTTTGGTCTTCTTGCGCGTTTTTGGCTTTTGGAACGCTCGCTGCAGCAAATCAATCAAGCGCCGAATCGCATCTTCGCGGTTCTGTTCTTGCGTGCGAAATTTCTTCGCTTCGATCAGTAATTCCCCGTCACTGGTAATCTTATTTCCGGCGATATGCTGCAATCGTTCCTTTGCGTCGTCCGGCAGGGAGGAATGACTCACGTCGAATCTCAACTGCACCGCGGTCGCCACCTTATTCACATTCTGTCCACCGGGACCGGAAGCGCGCACAAACGCGAACTGCAGATCATTTTCATCAATCGAAAACGATGGCGTAATTTCGATCATGAAGAAAAGTATACTCCATCGCTTAAAAGCTCCTCCCCCATTTCGCTCTTCAGAAAATGGGGGAGGAGGCCGACACTTGCACCTGACGCAAGTGCAGGTGAAGCAGGAGGGGTTGGTCTAGAACATCAAGGCGTTGATCTTATCGATCATTTCAGGACCCGGTCGCAGGTCGGCTTCTTGCAAGCGGTTGAGCGGTGTATCCACAAGATTATACATGTCGGTCAGGGACGGCTTATCTTCCTCGATATAAATCAATCCGGTCGTAAGCCAGTTGTTCTGCTGTGCCTCGGCTAACACACGCATCGCTTCGAAGCGGTCCGTCGGGTTGTAATCTTTTTCCAGATTTTTCAGGATCACCACCGAACCGTCATGCATTGAGACTTCGCGAACTTCGCCTTCCTTCATCTCTTCTTCCAGGATGATCTCATTACGCGGGGCGATGTAGGTGATATCATGCAGCGGCTCTTCATGTTCCTTGCCCCAGGCATACGAGTGATAGGCGGTATCCTGGTTGTTGAAGGTCACGCACGGGCTGATGATGTCGAGCACGGCAATGCCATGATGCGACATGGCGGCTTTGATCAATTCTTTCACCTGTTTGGCATTGCCGGCAAACGAGCGGGCAACGAAAGTCGCGTTCGAGGCGAGTGCTTCCATACAGATGTCCACCGGCATGTACTGGTTCGCGCCTTGCTTCTTGAGGTTAAGTCCCCTTTCTGCGGTAGCAGAAAATTGACCCTTGGTCAGACCGTACACGCCGTTGTTCTCCACAATGTAAACCATATCGACATTGCGGCGCATGATGTGCTTGAACTGTCCCATCCCGATGCTGGCGGAATCACCGTCACCGGAGACGCCCACGCCTTTGAGGTGGATATCGCCGAATAAAGCGCCCGTCGCAATCGACGGCATACGTCCATGCAGGCTGTTGAATCCGAAGGAGCGGTTCAAAAAGTAGGTAGGACTCTTGCTCGAGCAGCCAATGCCGCTGAACTTGATCACTTTTTCCGGCACGACGCTCAGTTCGTACATCGCGCTGATGATCTGGTTCGAGATCGAGTTGTGCCCGCAGCCCTGGCAGAGCGTGCTCGGGTTGCCGCGGTAATCATTTTTAACAAGGCCGGCGAGATTGGTGTTCGCAGGTGCAGCGCCAGCCATGGGGAGTGGTTGTGTCATAAGATACCTTCCTTCGCTTATTATGCGTGTTCCGGGACAGCGAACTTCGCCAGGATGCCTTCGCGCACCCATTTGGCAGCGGCCGGCAGACCATCGCCATAGGCCACCGACCGGAAGAACGGTGCACGCTGGGGATATTCCATCGTCAGGATTTGATTCATCTGTCCATCGCGGTTCATTTCGACGACGAAGACCTGGTCGTACTTGTTGACGAACTCCGTCACTTCGTCTGTGAAGGGCAGCGCCCGCACCCGCAGGAAATCGGCTTTGATGCCGTGCTGTGTATCGAGCTGGTGCAGCGCTTCCAGGATGGCCGCTTCCGTGGATCCGTAGCCGATAATGCCAATCGTCGCACCCGGCGTGGAGTGCAACACGGGACCCGGCACATACTGCTTGGCACTCTGGTGCTTCTTCTTCAAGCGCTCCATGTTTTTCAGCCAGACGCTGGAATCTTCGGTGTAGCGAGCGTTCTCATCATGACCGGTGCCGCGGGTGAAATAAGAGCTCATCGGGTGAGTGTTACCCGGGACAGTGCGATACGGGATGCCGTCGGCATCCTTATCCAGATAACGGCCCCAGTTGCCTTTCAGCTCTTCGAGATCTTTTTCCCAGAGCACTTTGCCGCGATCCATCGGGACACTCGGATACTCGAACGGCTTGCTCATCCACTGGTTCATGCCCATATCAAGGTCGCTCAACACGAAGATAGGACTCTGCATGCGCTCGGCGACGTCGAACGCTTTCCAGCCGAATTCAAAACATTCGCTGACGTCGCCCGGCAATAAAATAATGGCTTCAGTATCGCCGTGCCCCATGAAATTCGTGAAGGTCAGGTCGCCTTGGGCAGTGCGGGTGGGTAGGCCGGTGGAGGGACCGATTCGCTGCACATCCCAGACCACGACCGGTACTTCGGCATAATAGGCGAGAGCAGCAAATTCGGTCATCAGGCTCAAGCCCGGTCCGGACGTCGACGTCATCGATCGCAGTCCGCTCCAGCCCGCGCCGATTGCCATACCGATGGCGGCGAGCTCATCTTCCGCCTGGATAATGGCATAGGTGTGTTTGCCATCTTCGCGCTTTCGCAGAGTGGGCAGGTAATCGTTCAAGGATTCGGCCAGTGAAGATGCCGGTGTGATCGGGTACCACGCTGCAAATTGCACGCCGCCAAAAATGGAGCCGATCGCGGCGGCTGTGTTGCCGTCAGCCATGATCAAGCCGTCGGTCTTGTTCATCCGCTCGAGGTAGAACGGATCCTTCTTTTCGAGGTTGTTCTTTGCCCACTCGGCGCCGGCCCGCACCGCGTTCAAGTTCATGTCGATCGGTTTCTGTTTGCCCTTGAAGTGGAAGGTCAATGCAGCCTGGATGGTTTCCAGCTCCATGCCGATCATCTGCGCCAGCACACCCACGTAAATCATATTGCCCACCAGGTCGCGGAAATCGGCTGGGACGTTCGGGTCACTGCGCACCAGCTGCTTGACCGGCATCGGATAGACCGCCACATCAGCGCGCGTGACCGGCTGCTTGATATCGTCCGCGTAGAAAAACGCTCCGCCCGGCGCGACAGATGCCAGGTCACGCGCGAACGAATCCGGGTTCATGGCGATGACGATTTCCTGCTCTTCACGCCGCGCAATGAAGCCATCCCCATTGACACGGATCGTGTACCAGGTCGGCAAGCCCTGGATGTTCGAAGGGAACAGGTTCTTGCCCGATACGGGAATGCCCATCTTGAATATGGCGCGCAAGATGGTGTTGTTGGCGGTCGAACTGCCGGAGCCGTTCTTGGTGCCAACGATGATT
>DATHUN010000019.1:0-3493 GCA_035462205.1 Anaerolineales bacterium | reverse complement strand
GGCCGTTGGGCGTTTGAAACCAATAGGCAACGGTAACTTATCATATGAATGAAGAAGAGTTCCTCAATTCAATAGATTGCTGTTTTCCCTATGAAATGGAGATTCTGTGCTGAACAATAGACAACGAGCCCTCGTTCTGGGCGGCGGTGGATTCGTGGCGAGTTCCTGGATCACCGGGCTCATCACCGGGATGGCCGAAGCGGGTATCGACGTCCGGGATGCCGATTTGCTGATCGGCACGTCGTCCGGCGCGCGGGTGGCGTTGCAACTGGCTAGCGGGACTCCGCTGGAAGAGGTGTTTGCGCAGCAGGTAGGCGCCGGGCAGCACTTTGGTGCGGCGCCGCAGGCGGGGCGTCAGTCGGGCGCGGTGGACATGAGCCGGGTGCAACAGGAGGTGGCGCGAGCAAAAGAGTTGGGCGGCGACCGGGCGGAGATCCTGCGGCGAATCGGGCAGCTGGCGCTCGCGCTCGCGGGACCGGAACGGCGGGCGCCGGGGAAGACCCAGTTGCCGATGGAGGACTGGCCGGAGCGGCGCATACAGCTGATCGCGTTGAATGCCGAGACCGGCGTCCGCCGGGCGTTTGACCGGGCAAGCGGCATCCACCTAGTGGACGCCGTGATGGCCACGACGGCCTCGTTCGGTGCCGCGCCGGTGTGGTTTGAGGGGCAGCCCTATATCGATGGGGGCTATTATTCGAGCGATAACGCCGACCTGGCCGCCGGATTCGGCCGGGTGCTGGTACTGGCTCTGAAGGCACCACCGTGGGCGATGCGGCTGGTGTCGCTGGAAGACGGCATCGCGGAGCTGCGGGCGACTGGCGCTGAGGTCGAGTCGATTCAGCCGGACGACGAAGCGATGGAGGTGATCGCTGCGGCCGGGAGTCCGATGAATCCGGCGGTCTTCGAGCCAGTGACGCGTGCCGGGCGAGCACAGGGGCTGCGGGTGGTTGCGCAGCGTGGCACGGCAGGTTTATGGTAGGCGCAAAAACGCCCAACAAAGTGTGCACTGGATGCTGGGGCACGGCCAACTTTTTTGGACAAGTTATAAACCCAGCGCCAGTAACGCCAGCCGTTGGGTGGCTGGCGATTAAGTCTGAGGAATTGACATGTTCAAAGACCCATTCCAAAAGTAGTCGTACGCACTCGCCTGCTCGCGCGGCTAAACGAGCGTACGCGTCTCTGCGGGCGTGAGGCCAGGCGTGAAATCCCGCGTCTCGTGGCGAGAGATCCTTGGCGAGCTTTACGCTCCGCTCAGGCTCGGGATATCAAGGGCAACCGCGATCTCTTTTAGCGCAGCAGTCTCTGCCTCACTCACTCTTTCGCCGCCGATCCCAAAGACGCCCCCTTCCTTGGCTGCGTTGGCGCTGTTCTGGGCAGACTGGTACACCCACTGTTTATACCGCTCGGCATCGGCAGGTGCCTTTTGCGAGAGCAGCGCAGCAGCCTCGCGGCAGGCTTGCAGGCACTGGTCCTTCATCTTAGCCAGATCGTTGCCCGGCTTCAGCGGCGGTTCGAGCTTTTCTCTCTTCTCTACTTTTTCGCGCATGTCTGCGGCGACCGCGTCGATCAGCTCATTACCACTGCTCGCTTTGAGCGCTTCGACGATTCCTTTGGTGGAAGCGATCATCTCTTGCGCAAGGCCCAGCGGACCGCTTGGGCTGGCAAGCGCGAGGTAAAGCGAGGCAACCTGCGGCACGCTGAGGAGCAGCTGCCATTCTTCCGACGTAAAATCTGCTTTCTTTGCCATTTTTCGTACCTCCTGGAGAAGTTAGCGACGAGAACCTGGCTCCCCCAGCCGATGAGCAGTACTCCCCACTGATCGAAAATGAAACCCTGTCTTGTCAGCCAGGACCATTATACGTCGACAGGCAGCCGAAATCAAATCGCCACAGAGTTCCAACAGGGCAGGCTCGCCCGTTTATATCCCCACGTCCGCCAAAGGCATGGGTCCGTGCTCGTCGGATCGAGCGGCTGAACGACGGTATATGCGGTCATTTGCCCGGTAGAAGTTGCGAGGTACTAGCCCCTACTGGATAACACCCATAGGAAAAGGGGTTTAGCACGGGTAAACTAAGGGTTACCTGCATTTCTGCAGCGATCTTTGACGTTCCACGTATGTCTATTCCTTTTGGTATGCCTTGTTAAGATTATGACAAAAAAAACTTCGGCAAGAAAAAATACTACAAAAGCGACGTATCTCTCTCCTGAGAATATGGGGAAACACCAGAAGACTGTGAAAA
Source organism: Anaerolineales bacterium (assembly GCA_035462205.1). Taxonomy (GTDB): domain Bacteria; phylum Chloroflexota; class Anaerolineae; order Anaerolineales; family Villigracilaceae; genus Defluviilinea. The sequence goes on along the minus strand of DATHUN010000019.1, from coordinate 1,253 downwards.
GCATCAAGGCGAAAGCTGCCGAGAAACGATCTTTTATAGAAATTATTGCCGATCGAACGACGACTCTTTTTGGCAGTACTATCTTTCTGATCGGAAATGTATTGATTTTTACCCTCTGGATCATAATTAATACCGGTCTGATTCCAGGGATCAAACCGTTCGATAAATTTCCTTTTCCCCTTCTCACAACCTCTGTCTCCCTGGAAGCAATCATCCTTGCCATCCTGGTGCTGAGCTCCCAGAATAGAGCCTCCAAGGTTGCCGATTTGCGAGAAGAAGTCCAGCTGCAAGTGAATGTCTTAACTGAAGAGGAAATTACAAGAATGCTGTGGATGCTGATCCTCTTACTGCAAAAAAACGGTATTCCCTTACCAGAGGATGAGCGATTACAAGAGATGCTGCGGGAAACAGACGTAGAAAAAATTGAAAAAAGTATGAAAAAGCAAATTGACAAATCATAAACGTATGCGCGTACGTGGATCGTTTCGTCCAGGATCTCTATATAATCCAAATTAATGGTTTCTCCGCTTTGATGGATGATTCGCACAAAATGATCGCCTGGAGACAATTGCGGGGAACGCCACGCGAGGTCGAAGGCTTGTTCGTGGAAGCTATAGGATTGATCGTCGACGATCACCGTCACCGTCCCGAGACGGAGTTCAGGCAGGCAGTTTTCTTGGCTCAGGGCTGGTTCCGGCAAAGGGGCGTTATCTCGTCCCGCCCACCAGCACTCACGAGGGTGCTAGCGCGACGGATAACGCAAACCGTTAGGCGGCACTTGACATCGTTCCGCAGCTAGATTGGAGGTAGTTACAATGGTCACACATGAATCGCCGGCAAGCCCTCTCGAACTCTTAGAGCGGCTTCAAAAAGCGCAGAATGCACAGGACCTGGAAGGATTTCTTGATTGCTTCGCGGAGGACTATCACAGCGAGCAGCCCATTCATCCGGATCGCACCTTCACCGGAAGTACGCAGGTACGGAAGAACTGGTCCGCTGTGTTTCAGAGTGTTCCGGACTTTCATGCGGAACTCCTCCGCACATGTTCTGCAGGCGACACCGTTTGGGCAGAGTGGGAGTGGAAAGGAACTCCAGTGGAGGGCGGTTCGCTTTGGATGCGGGGAGTGACCCTCTTTGGTATCCGCGAGGGACGGCTGGTTTGGGGCCGATTGTACATGGAGCCAGTCCAGGAGCCACAAGGAGGGATAGAGGAGAATGTCCGCAGGATGACCTCGGGATTCAACTCCCTCAAA
>DATHUN010000018.1:0-4455 GCA_035462205.1 Anaerolineales bacterium | reverse complement strand
TTTATTTCGACGCTTCTAAAGAGACTTGTCAAGCTGGGGGAGCGTGTGTCGCGACCGAAGCGTCTCCGATCTTAATTAGGGGCAGGGAACTTTCGCGCTGGTGACATAGAATTCTAACGAAACGACTGCCGCTGCTCGCCTTCCTTATATGGCCGCAATGAGAATGCGGACCAGGTCTCGTTGACCGAGATGAGCGTGATCCATTTCAAGTCCAAGGGCCGTATACTCTCCCAGCCTTTATCGCGGGTCAGGTCTGTTTGAATTTTGGAACTGCCTTTTGGGAAAGAGATCCACAACATGGAGGCAGGCGTGAGCGCCTTTCTTAGCTTCGGAGCCAGCTTCTCCAACTCGGCTTTATTTTGGACAAAGAGCTGAATCCAATCGAATCTTCCATTCAGTGTTTGAGCGATCTCCGAATCATGTTGGATGTTCTCCAGATAGTTTTCCGGGGCGTTGATGACGGCCGCGCGGGCACCCGGCTTTAGCTTCATCTTTTTTGCAAGGGAACTATCCGCCATTTTGATTCTTCCTTTGTTTTCTTGCCAGCAAGTGCCAGACTTCCATGTCGCCTTTTCCTTTGACCGGGATCTCGCCTATATATTCACAATCAAATTCATCCTTGACCAGTTCATAAGTAGCACGCGTAATCTGAATTTTGCCCGTGGAACCGTGACTCTCCATGCGGCTGGCGATATTGACCGTGTCGCCCCATAATGCATAGAAATATTTTTTGCGTCCGATCACGCCGCCAAGCATAGGTCCAGAATTCAAACCAATACGAATTTCAATCGGTTGTTTGCCGCCGAGAAAATTTCCTTCTCTGACACAAGCCTGCATGTCCAGCGCCAATTGGGCGAGGACAGTCGCATGATCCGGTCGGTACTGGGGAATTCCGGCAGCCACCATATAGCCATCTCCTGCCACTTGGATTTTTTCTACGCCATATCTATCTACAAGCTCATCGAAGTTGGAGAATAACTCGTCCAGCATATCCACAACTTCATGAGGGGCGAAACGCGCTGAGATGGGGGTAAAGTTCACGATATCCGCGAACAGCACCGTCGCAGCACTGAATTCCTCGGCGATGGTTTCCTTGCTCCGTTTCAATTGTTCCGCGATGCGTTCCGGTAAAACATTATAGAGAAGCTTATCCGCCTGGTCGCGTTGCGCCTGGATGGTGTACTTCTGAATGAAGTCGCGGCGGGTGTAGCGTTCCAGCGCGTAGCTTGCAAACATTCCAATGACATTACCACCCAGAAAGAAAAAGTTGTGCATGGTAAAAATCACAATGCCTGTCTCTGATGCCAGCAACTCCTTCACAACAATACTGGCATATTCATAACCAGCCATGATAATCAAATTCGCGAGGACGGCGTACCAGAAGCGCAGGCGCGATAACGCGTATCCCCACATCGATACAAGGATCAGTCCCGTGAAGTAAAAGCGGTTGCCAAATTCCACCTCGCGTGTGATCGAGATCATGGCTACAATTCCCAAACCGGAAATTGCAACCACAATCCCCATCAAGAGCTGGACCCGGTTTTGTAATTCCTCCGCATAGGATGCCGCAAGAGTGAGCATGATTGCCGGTGCGATAATTCCATAGCGAATAAACCAGACGGTGTCTTTGGAAATGGGAACTGCATAAATATCGAGGATGCCAAAGAGGGAAAATAAAACCAGTCCCAGCATGAGTGCCAGGCGCGTGGTAGAGACCGTATTGACATGGTAGTCTTCACGAAATTTTTCTTCAATCTCGTCGGGGAATCGAAGTTTATCTGCGTAGGGATAAAGCCAATCGAACATTTTATATTTGCACTTACAAACTTGGTAAATCTAATAATAAGACTTCCGCGAGCAAACGCGGGTTCACATTTTTTTCCATTTTTTCAAGCGCACTCTCGAGTTGATGCACCGTTGACCGCGCCGATGAAAGATCCATGCGGTGGGCAATATCTTCGATCTCTATGTTGCGGTCTATATTTACAAGCGGAGACTCTGCCCGGGCGGTTCGCAGCATGACATCGCGCCAGTAGGAGAGCCAGAGCAGGATGACACGCCGCATCGAATCCTTGTCCCTGGATAGTTTATCGGCATAGGAGAACTTTTCGACGCGCGAGGCAGAGATCAAGGTTTGCAGGTCGTTCAAGCGTTCCTCGCGCTCTTCCAGCAGCGACTCGACTTCGAGCAGACGGCGCGCGTACCCAAACCTTCCGCCGGAGATGTGAGCGATCAGCTTCGCCTGGTTGGTCTCATAACCTTTCTGTTCCAGTGCTTTTTGTACTTCTTCTATTTTAAGTGGACGCAACCGCAAGACCTCACAGCGCGAAACAATCGTCGGCAGTAATTGTTCTGGATTATCAGCCGTGAGAATAAGCACCGCATAGGAGGGGGCTTCCTCCAGTGTTTTCAACAACGCGTTCGCCGCCGAATCATTTGCCTCATGAAAGCGCAAAAATAGAGTCACGCGATAATTTGCTGCATACGGTTTAAGGGTCAGTAATCGCCGTGCCTCGCGGATCTGGTCGACTTTCATAGTACCGCCTTCGACATCCGCCTGAATCACGGTCAAGTCGGGGTGCTGCATTGCTGCGATCTGTTTACAGTTGCGGCATTCTCCACAAGGGATTCCCGGCCCGGAAGGAGTTTCGCAATTCAATGCCTGGGCAAAGCGCAACGCCAGGGTACGGCGGCCGAGTCCCGGAGGTCCCGCGAAGAGATAAGCATGGCGCGTCGTGCCGTGAATGACATGCTTCTTCAACATGTCCACAGCCCACTCGTGACCGACCAGATTCCAATTCTCGTTCATGGAAGATTCAGTATACAGTATTTAGTCTTTGCCTGCACGTAAGCGTAAATACGACTCGTATCGTTCGCGATGGATTTTACCCTCCTGCAATGCCTGGAGCACCGCACAGCCCGGTTCATGCGTGTGCGTGCAATCGCTGAATTGACAATGCTGCACCAGCTCACGCAACTCGGGGAAATATCCATCGATTTCCTCTGGTTCGGTATCCCACAGTGCCAGCGACTTCCAACCGGGCGTGTCGGCAACATAACCACCGCCCTCGAGCGGGAACATCTGCCGGGTTACGGTCGTGTGCTTGCCTTTATCCATCGCCTGGCTGATCTCATTCACAGCCAATCCCAGCCCCGGCTGGATCGCGTTCAACAGGCTCGACTTTCCCACACCGCTCGGACCCGCTAGTGCGCTGATCTTTCCTGTGAGAATAGTTTTTAATTCTTCGAGACCTGCATTTAATTTCGTAGACGTATACAAGACTCGATAACCAATCTCTTCATACATACCGAATAAATTTTTTGGGTCGTCAACGAGGTCGATTTTATTTGCGACGATCAGTGCGGGCACATTTTGTTTTTCGGCGATCACCAGATAACGGTCGAGCATTTTTAGTCTGGGAGGAGGATGCGCGCAGGCGAAGACAAAGATCGCCTGATCCGGATTCGCTAGCAGGACCTGTTGATACTCTCCTTGCGGTCTGGGGTCCAACCGGATGATGGCGCGCTTCCGTTCTTCGACCTTCTCGATCACTCCGCTTTTATCCGGTAAGACCGTGATCCGAACATGATCGCCAACCGCAGCGATATCGCCCAGGGCGCGTCCCTGTTTGAGCTTGCCGCGCAGTTGACAGATGACCAAGCCCAGGCTGGTCTCTACAGTAAAGAAACCAGACTGGGCTTTGATGATTAAACCTGTAGGGGTTGTCTCACTCAACAATATCTTGTTCCTGCTCACGCCGCGTCCCCGGCGGCGTGTTTACACGGAAATCCATCGCCGGGGACGGCAATAGGCGCTTAGGAAAAATTTTACGGTTTCGGCGTTTTCGTGGGGATGCCTCCAAACGGCGTTGGCGTATACAACGGAGCGCCGTACGAGTCCGCGAACCACGGCCGGGATTGAGGAGAGCCAAAGTAATACGATTCGACCACGGCGCGGAACACAGGCGCCGCCCAATCGGAGCCTTCCCCTTGATTCTCCAACACAACAGCGACGGCAATGTCCGGCAGCCCGGTCGAAGCACCAGCCATGGTATAGCCTGCAAACCAGGCGTGAGGTAGCCCCGAACCAGATTCCGCTGTCCCAGTTTTTCCCGCTACTGGAATGCTCATACCGCGTAAACGAAAATTTGCTGTACCGCGTGGATTTTCCACTACGTTGACCATCGCGTTCTGGATGATATTGAGGCGGAACGGTTGAACAGGAAGTGTCCCCTTTGCATCCGGCTTAAAGGTAAATACTGAGTCACCTCCATCCACCGGCTCAATCTTCTCCACCAACTGTGGACGATACAATGTGCCACCATTACCGACCGCGGCGATGAACCTCGCCACTTGGAGTGGCGTGACCTGCACCGTTCCCTGGCCGATCGCCTGATTAACGACCTCAATTGGGTCGCCATTCGGATCGTCGATTTGACCAGCTTCCTCTTCGAT
>DATHUN010000017.1:0-3808 GCA_035462205.1 Anaerolineales bacterium | reverse complement strand
TTCCGGCTTGACGGGGTATTTCCTGCTCTGGCTGTCGATGATCTGGGGATTCGTGATTCCCACCAAGCTCTTTCAACCGTCTTTGGAAGGTACATTTTCCTACGACTTCCATGAACATCTTTCACTGCTGGGTCTTGGCTTCGTGGTGCTGCACGTTGGGATTTTGCTGTTCGATAATTATCTACGCTTCAATCTTCCGCAGATCTTGATTCCCTTTATCGACAGTTACCGGCCGTTGTGGGTAGGATTGGGCATCATCAGTTTCTATATTATGTTGCTTGTCACATTCACCTTTTATCTCCGACAGCAGATCGGCGTGAAAGCATTTCGTTCGATTCACCTGCTCAGCCTAGTGGGTTACCTCGGCACAACCTTACATGGACTGTTCGCGGGTACCGATTCGGCTTTGCCGATGACAATGTTCTTGTATGTAGGAACTTTTCTGGTGGTCGTTTTCCTAACGATGTACTGGCTGTTTCTGCGCCTGTTTGCCAAAGAGGAAAAGGCTGCTGTTTGAGGTCCCACCAAGAACCCAGAACAGCACAGATCACTATAAAGCTTCACGGGGATAGACAAGTCAGAGCATTACTGCGGAGCTTTGCTGCTTGTGAAACGAAGTCGAGGCTCCGCAGGCGCACAAGTATAATTAGCCGCTATGACAAGGGCTCAAAAAATCACCCTTGGCGTTTTAGTGTTCAGCGCTTGTAGTACTTGGCTGGTACTCCTCTACTTTACATCGCAATCGTATGAGGCCTGGGCACAGCAACCCCTGGCTGCCACGTTAGCCTATCCAACAGAATGGCAGCTACCCGCCACATGGACTGCCTCGCCGGTCGCGACCCAGCTGACCATCACACTTGCTGCCACTTTAGCAGCAGAAACCCAGACTCCGCTGCCGCCGTTTGCCGCCTGCAATCTTGCTCTGCCCACGATGACAGTTCTGGCACTCGGCACCGATGTGCGTCCTGGAGAGCATCGCGCCGGGCTGACCGACTTGATGCGCGCCATTCGCGTGGATTTCCGAGCACAACGCGTCACCGCTCTGGAGTTTCCACGCGACTTGTGGGTGACCATCCCCGGCATCGAACAAAACTTAGGAACTGACCATCAGAAGCTCAACACTGCCTACGCTTATGGCGGCGTGGAATACGGACCCAGCCTCTCGGCGCGCACTCTTTACCTGAATTTCGGCCTGAACGTAGATCACTACATCGTCGCCAATATGACCGTTTTTTCAGATGTGGTCGATGCCCTTGGTGGCCTGGATATTACCAGTCCCCCCGGCGGCATCGATGGTCGAACGCGCACCGATCGCAGCGAACGACTGGTCTTTCCAGAAGGTCCGCAGCATCTCAACGGGGAGCAGGCACTCACCCTGGCGCGCATCCGCAATGTGAGCGTCTTTGCGCGCGCTGAAAATCAGAACCTGGTCATGTGCGCGTTACGGAAGAAGGTCGAAAGCCCGGAGACCCTCCTCAAAGTGCCCGGAATCATCAACTCATTCCTCAAAAATATCCGGACCGATCTTACACCCGATCAGATCAGCCAACTGGCATGTTTGGGCACGCGCATGCCGCGCAGCAATATCCAGTTTGCGTCTTTTCCCCTTGAACTCTTCCACTCGGCAGAAATATATGATCCGGTGCTCAAGCAGAATGTCTTTATCTGGGATGCCCGCTTTGATAGGCTACGTCGTTACGTATCCGATTTCCAGGCTGGCACTTGGCCTCCATCTTCCGAGCCGGGAGCGCCCGGCGCTGGAGTCAGCAGCTGCGAGTGACTACTGCTGTTGCAGCCAATTACAGACCGCCCAGACGTTCTCGTCAAAAGACCCGTTCGGAACAAACTTCTTCTCGAAGAATGCGGAGCCAATGGTAAATGCCCATGCACCCGCCTTCCAGACTTCCTGAATGCGCTCAAAGGAAGCGATACTGCCGGCCGATACAATTGGGATGTGCGTTGCATCCACCACTTTCTTGAGGAGATAAGCAGCCTCTCCATTGTAACGATATGTGAGCAAATCCAAGCCATGCACGCCGTATCCTTCCAACTCGCAGGCGTGTGCCACAATATCCTCAATTTTTCCATCCAGGATGCTTGGATGACTATGAACATGTCCGGGAAACGGATAATACCGTACAGGCTTATCTTGCAAATAGGCGCGAATCGAAGGATAGTATACGGTTCCCATGAGAATATCGAAACCGAGGTCCACTGCTAAGCTTGCGCCGCGCAAACCTTCCTCTTCGGAAAGGCTCACCACCTCGAGGAAGGTAATTTTTCCGGCATCTGTCATCGCCGCCACCACTCTTTCCATTTCTTTGGGCGGTAATCCTACGTCCTTAAATCCCCAATATTTGATCGGGTAATCTTTCACGCGTTCAAAGATTTCCAATGCATCTGGTACGGTCTGGTCCTGGTGGGTAAGCATGACGATCAGTTCCGGTTTGAAAGGTTGCGATAGCATAGTTTGATTCCCTTATCAAAAGATTTTATTCACCTGCGTCCTTAAGGTTTCGTGATCTCAGCAGTCCGAAATGCTACATGAACAAGATCAGCCTTTGAGACCAGATAGCATGATGCCTTTGATGATATAGCGCTGCAGGAACAAATAAAGGATCATGAGCGGCAAAATCGCAATGGCAGAAGTTGCGAGCGCTACGCCTGTAAAAATTCCCTGAGATCGACCCGCGATGGCCAAACCAAAGGTGATAGTATACAGGCTTCGATCTGAGATTACCAACAAGGGCCAGAGAACATCGTTCCAACGCCAGAGCGCGCTAAGCACAGTCAGCGCTGCCAGCGCCGGACCGCATAGTGGCAGGATAATTCGCCCGTAAATGGTCAGTTCGCTCGCGCCATCGATCCGTGCGGCGTCAATTAATTCATCCGGAATCGCGCTGATATATTGTCGCATGAGAAACGTGCCAAAACCGCCCGTGATAAATGGCAGGATCAGAGCCGCATACGTGTCGCTCAAATGTAACCGGCGCATCAAAAGATACATGGGGATCATGCGGATCTCAAAGGGAATCATCAGCGTTGTAAGCAGGATGATAAAAAGAATAGATTTACCCACAAAACGACCCTTGGCGAAAGCATATCCTGTGAGGGAGCTAAAGAAAAGGTATCCCAGGGTGGACGTAACCGTGACAATTAAGCTGTTAAGGTAATAGCGCACTAAAGGTAAGTTCGTAACTGCAACCTTATAGTTGAAGGTACTGGGATCTATTGGCCAAAAGCGCGGGATGCGGGGCATGGCAACGTTGGCAGAGCGCGAGAATGAAGTGGCTAGCATCCATTCAAAGGGAGCGATCATCGCAATTGCCCCAATTGCCATGACAACAAAAATAACGACTTGCTGCAAACGTTTAAAGTTACGCTGCGAGCTCAACAGGCCGCGCCAGGTCCCTACAGGACGTACAGGAGAAATACTCTCAGAGGTTGAAGCCATAGTCACGCTCCGGATTGGCTGGAGAACTCGCGCTGCAGAAATGAGCGAAAATTGAACAGCGTAAGGATTAGCACAATGACAAACAAAATGACAGCCGAGGCAGACGCCAGGTTGAAGTCATTGCTTTCAAAGGCAGTCTGATACATATACAGCACAATAGTTTGCAAGGATCGAGCTGGCGTCCCTGCTGGTCCGCCCAATGTCCACAGGTCACTGAAGCGCGACATCGCATCAATAGTCCCCGTAATAAAGAGAAAAACGAAGGTGGGTCGCAAATTCGGTATGGTAATCAACCACCAGGTCTGTAGAGGTCCCGCTCCGTCTACGACGGCGGCGTCATAGAGCTCGGCGGGA
>DATHUN010000016.1:0-10541 GCA_035462205.1 Anaerolineales bacterium | reverse complement strand
ATTCTTTTCTCGATGAATCGCTACGATAAGAGGATCAACATTACGCCGGAACGAGTTGCAGAGAACCTCAAGCAGGAAGTTTCCTCCGTGATTCCTTTAGACGAGGCGACCGTCATGAAAGCAGTTAATCGCGGTGTTCCCTTTGTATTGGAAAGCAAAAACCAACCTGCCTCACGCGGAATATTTTCTCTTGCAGAAAGTATTCGTGCTCGTATCTCTGCTCAAGAAACTGCGCAAGAACCAAGTCGAGTGAACAAGCGCTAGTCACTTATCAGTAGTCCAGTAGATTACCAGGAGATTTAGAAAGATGTCTCTCTTAAAGCGTATAGAACAAGGTCATAGTGGAAACTCTTCCGGGCAGTCAGCCTCTGATAATCAGAGCGGGGAAGGTTCGCGGTTATCATCACTACAGGCGCGCCGTGTGAACGCTCCGATTACATCGCCTCAGGCAGGCTCTTACTTCGATCTCAAAACACGGGTGCAAAATAAGTTGCTTTCTGAGCTTGATCCCTCGATGGATGTGACAAGGACAGATGAAGTACGTCGCACGATTCAAGATTTGTTTGAGCAAATCCTCGCGGAGGAGAATATTGTCCTTTCACGCCCCGAGAGAGCGCGCTTATTTGAACAGATCGCTGCGGAAATTCTTGGGTTTGGTCCTTTACAACCACTTCTCGAAGATGACACTATCACCGAAATCATGGTCAATGGCCCCAAAAACGTTTATGTGGAAAGAAAGGGCAAGCTGCATCGGGTGCCCGTGACCTTCGAAAATAACGATCACGTTATGCGTATTATTGACCGCATCGTTGCCCCCTTGGGAAGGCGTATCGATGAATCCAGCCCCTATGTGGATGCACGTTTACAGGATGGCTCTCGTGTCAATGCAGTCATCCCACCCATCTCGTTAGTGGGCCCAACACTGACCATCCGAAAATTCTCAAAGAATCCAATTACGGTAGAACAGCTGATCCAATTCGGATCTATCAGCCCAGAGGCGATCCAATTCTTAAAGGCATGCGTAGAAGCACGTTTGAACATCCTGATCTCCGGCGGTACTGGTTCAGGAAAGACAACTCTCCTGAATGTTATGTCTGGTTTTATTCCTGGCGATGAACGAATCATAACTATTGAGAATGCCGCAGAATTGCAATTGCGACAGGAACATGTAGTTACCCTAGAATCTCGCCCTCCGAACATCGAGGGACGCGGTGAGATCACCATTCGGGATCTTGTGATTAACTCTCTGCGTATGCGTCCGGAGCGGATTATTGTCGGAGAGTGCCGTGGTGGCGAGACGCTGGATATGCTTCAAGCGATGAATACAGGTCATGACGGTTCCATGACTACGGCACATGCCAACAGTCCACGCGATGCACTTGCTCGTGTAGAAACCATGTGCCTGATGGCTGGTATGGATCTTCCTGTCCGTGCGATTCGTGAACAGGTGGCAAGCGCGATTGATCTAATCGTCCAACAGGAGCGTATGCGTGATGGTACCCGTAAGGTTACGACGGTAACGGAGGTAAGTGGCATGGAAGGGGAGGTCGTTACCATGACTGATATATTCGTTTTTGAGCAGACCGGTATGGAAAATGGCAAAATTGTTGGGCGTTTGCGCCCAACCGGCTTGCGTCCGAAATTTATGGACAAGATTGAGACGGCGGGGATCAATCTACCTCCTTCCATCTTCGGAATTGGTGAGCGTCGCCGCTATTAATAAAGGATTGGCAGGTAATCCAATATGAATCCAATGTTTTTGATCATCGGGGGTGTAATCATTCTGGTCCTTTTAATCATCGGAGTAATTGTCACTGTTACCAGCGAACGTTCGCTAGTTGAAGAACGTTTGGGACGTTATCTCGAAGACGACAAGGCGCAAGACGCGGGTAAGGAAGCTGGTCGCAGCCTTGCAACAGAATGGTTAAACCGGAGAGTTGCCAATTCCTCGATGGGGGATCGCATTGCCCGTGAGCTTGCTCGGGCAGACTTGAAAATCAAAGTTGCTGAATACTTTGCATTAGTATTCATGTCGACATTTATCACAGCACTCCTGGCTTACTTGATTCAGCCTCAAATCGCTTCGGTGTTGATCGGCGCGGTCATCGGCTTTTTTATTCCTCGCTTTTATGTGAAACGGCAGCAAAATGTCCGTCTGGTAAAGTTTAATGATCAATTATCTGACATGCTCAACCTCATGGTGAATGGCCTTCGGGCAGGATATTCGACCATGCAGGCTTTGGAAGCGGTCAGCCGTGAACTACCAGCGCCGATCTCCGACGAATTCCGACGGGTTGTCCAGGAAATGCAGATTGGTATTCCAATGGAAAAGGCATTGGAAAATCTTCTGAGGCGTATTCCTAGCGAGGACCTGGATTTTGTCGTTACCGCTATTAACGTGCAAAGAGAAGTGGGTGGTAACCTTTCGGAAATTCTTGACACGATCTCATTCACGATCCGTGAACGCGTTCGTATCAAAGGCGAGATCCGAGTGATGACCGCTAATGTTCGTACATCTGGTGCAGTCTTATCGCTCATCCCGGTATTTCTCAGCCTGGCCTTGTGGTTTGTGAGCCCGGAATACATTGGAAGTTTCTTTGACCGTGGACCATTATGCGGATGGCTTGCGGTGGGTCTTATCGTTGGCATGATTGCTTCTGGCTATTTTGTCATGATGAAGATCGCGGATATCGAGGTGTAAGATGGGTGTGATTATCTTTGGCGCAATTGTACTTATAGGCGCGATTACGATCATCATTTTTAGCTTAAGAAGGAATACTCCCGGTGAGGAAGATGATCCTTTGCAAGCGCGTCTTGCGGAATTTATTCAACGTGGAGACGTAACTTCATTGGAGGAGATAGAACTCTCCCAACCATTTGCCGAGCGTGTCATCATTCCTGTGATTCGGCGTATTGGGGAGTTTTCTGCGCGCTTCACTCCTCAAAAGGCAATTCAGGATACGGCACGACGACTGGAACTTGCGGGTAATCCATGGCCTATTGATGCATCAACATTTCTTGCCATCCGTTTTATTCTCGCTCTCGTTTTAGGTGGCTTCCTGACGGCCGTAATTCTCATCTCGCCGCCTTCGAAGGCAAGTGATAACTTCATGTATATCGGCGGCGCTACGTTTGCGGGATTTTATCTGCCACACCTGATGCTCACAAGCAGGATTACCAGACGTCAGAAGGAAATCCGTAAAGCCATGCCAGATGCCTTGGATCTGCTGACCATTTGCGTGGAGGCAGGCCTTGGCTTTGATGCTGCCATGGCAAAAGTGAGTGAAAAATGGGAAAATGAACTTTCCCTTGCATTTGCCCGCGCAATTCGCGAAGTGCAACTGGGCAAGGTCAGACGCGAAGCGTTAAAAACGATGGCAGATCGACTCGGGATTCCTGAGATGACGAGTTTTGTGGCTGCTATCATCCAAAGCGAACAGCTGGGTGTCAGCATGGCGAAGGTCTTGCGCATTCAATCGGATCAAATGCGAATGAAGCGCCGGCAGTATGCCGAGGAGCAAGCCCATAAGGCTCCAATCAAGATGATCATTCCGATGGCATTATTGATCTTTCCGTCCATTATGATCATCATTTTGACTCCTGCTGCGATCCAAATCATGAACAATCTTTAGCTGGTTTAAAATTTTAATCCTGTGAGTACCAGTACCATACCCTGGTCGTATCGTCTCTATCGATGGACCTGGAGCGGGTTAGATTTACTTTTCCCGCCTGTTTGTGGCGGATGTGAAAAGACTGGATGGCGCTGGTGTCCGGATTGCCAGCAACGAATTTCCCTTTTGAAAAAGCCATTCTGTGACAAGTGTGGCATCCCCACAACTGGATCTGAAACTTGTGAGAAATGCATAAAGAACCCGCCTGCCTATCGCATGATGCGATCGTGGGCGGTTTTTGATTCGCCCCTCCAGGAGGGATTGCACACAATGAAATATCGACGTAATGTCGGGCTGGGCGAAGCGCTCGCGTCCCAAATGGCGGAATTTGTGCGTTCTTTGCCATGGGACCTAGATATGATGGTTCCAGTTCCGTTGGGGAAAAGCCGCCTAAAAGAGCGCGGTTATAATCAAGTTGCCTTGGTCGCACAACCACTTGCCTATTACGCAAATTTGTTGTATGCATCCGAGGCGTTGTGGAAATCGAGGGATACGCGTTCGCAAGTCGGATTAAATATTTCCCAGCGTCGAGAAAATGTACAGCATGCATATAAAGCTGATCCGGCAATTGTTAAGCACAAATCTATCCTGCTGATGGACGACGTTGCCACCACAGGATCCACAATTGCATCCTGTACCGAGGCCTTGCTTTCTGCGGAGGCGCGCGATGTGTATGCCATTACAATCGCACGTGCACTTTCACATCATAGTCTGAATCGTGTTTGACAATTGCCCGTCTGGGCAGTTGATAATCAATTCAGGAGGTACTATGGCTCAAAAGGTTGAGATTGTGGCACGTAATATGAGGCTGACCACCAACCTCAAGGATTACATTGAAAAGAAAGCTGTAAAACTTGAACGTCACCTCCAGGATATTGAAGAGATCCGTGTTGAGGTATCCCATGTAAAGACTGCTCGCAGTGCAACAGACCGTCAGGTTGCCCAAATGACTGTGCATGGCAAAGGATTTATTTTACGGACGGAGGAACGGGCTGATGATATCCACGCTGCATTTGATACAGCGCTCGATAAAATGCAGCGTCAGGTGGATCGATATAAAGGCAAGCATTACCGCGGCCGGGGCGATGGACGCTCTGCCGCAGACGTAGTGGAAGAACAGATGCCTCTGGATGAAGAAACAGGTGAATTGCTACCTATGATCGCCCGTCGAAAGAAATTTATTGTACTGCCTATGGGCGAAGACGAGGCCGTGGAGCAAATGCGTCTGCTTGGTCACGATAACTTCTTTATATTTTTTAACGCCGAGCAAAATTCCATCCAAGTATTGTATCGGCGGCGTAACGGAACATATGGGTTGATAGAACCTGTGGTTGGCTAGGGTCGACAAATAAACCAGTGGCGCCTAGGCGCCACTGGTTTTATCAAGGAGTGATGATGGAAATAGATGATGACATTGATGAACAAGGCTTTGTCTCGGATACGGTCGATATCGATGCCGTAAAAAGGATTATCTTTGATTTATTAGGTGCGATTGGGGAAGATCCAGAGCGGGAAGGTCTCAAGAACACACCGGACCGCGTGGCACGCATGTATACAGAGCTTTTAAGTGGCTACAACATGGACCCCGAACGGTTCATCAACGGTGCACTCTTTCATATCAATTATGATGAAATGGTCTTAGTGCGCGATATTGAGTTTTACAGTTTGTGTGAACATCATGTGCTGCCGTTCATCGGTCGGGCGCACGTCGCATACCTGCCTGCTGGAAAGGTCATTGGTCTTTCGAAGATTCCGCGCATTGTGGATATGTACGCGCGACGCCTGCAGGTGCAGGAACGGATGACGCGGCAGATCGCGGACCTGTTGCAAACGATGCTCGAGCCACAAGGAGTAGCGGTTGTTGTCGAAGGGATGCATCTTTGCTCAATGATGCGTGGGGTTAAGAAGCACGATGCTCGCATGACAACTTCAGCGATGCACGGAGCATTCCGTGCCAATTTGGCTACCCGGCAGGAATTTTTGGATAATATTTCCCGTGGCAGCAAGCCACTTCAAATCTAAGCTTGCGGATTATTTCTATGCAATTGAGCGAATACGGATGGGCGCGCCTCTACCCAAATTTTTTCGAGGAGGCGTGCTGCTGTTTTGTTGACTGGCTCATGGGCAATGGGATTCTGGAATGTGGGGTAAATTTCAGCCAGGGGAACCACGACAAAAGCTTGTTCCCAATATTTGTCATCACACGATTTATCATCGAAGAGAACAATATCAAGATCGATTGTGCGAGGAGCAAATATGTTTTCACTTCTCCTGCGACCGAGCTGAATCTCAATAGGATATAGGATTTTCTCTTTTAGCTCCGCTTGCTCGAGCGCCGTAATGAGTAAAATACAGGCATTCAGATAATTCGGCGCAACTGCGCCAACAGATTTTGATTCCCAGGCACTGGATATTTTTCCGATCGTTCCGTGATTTTGTAGTAGTTGGATTGCCTTGACCAGATTGATCTCTGGCTCGATATTCGAGCCTAGACTTAAGTAAGCTCGATGTGATTTACTCATCTTTGCTTCGTTCGATCTCCACACCGACAGATTCGGCAAAGCGGACGGCCCCCGGCTTCTCCACGCGCACAATGACTGTGTGTACTCCTTTTTCCTGCAGGCAAATTTTCGAGAGATCGTTTGCCAATGCTTCCACCGTCATGCGGTTGATGCTTTCTGCATGCGCCAGAACCTTTTTGCTCATTGTGCTGTAATTGACACAATCCTCAAGGCTATCTGATTGGGCAGCCGGGCGCGTATCGGTCAGCATCGTAATGTTGATCAATATATCTTGGGCACGTTTACGCTCCCAATCATTGACGCCGATAATGCCACGGGCAAGTAGATTCTTGATGATGATTTTATCCATGTTGTCACGTCCTTCCAGCTTTGTGTATAAGCGCAGTTGTGATGTCTGCCGTCAGCTTTTTATACAAGATGCCTCCATCTAGATATAGAATACGGCTAATGATATACCTGGGGCAAGTCCCCAATAAACCAATGCTTCCTCCACCTCACTCTAGCTTGCCCACCTCTTGAGCGGGACATTTTTGACGATATCCAAGTTCTTATTCCGAGTCGTCGCGCTGCACCCGTAACGAGGATCGTCCTTCCTTCCAGCGAATGGGTCATGTTCGGAAGGATTTTATCACCCTACTGAATGACGCTGCAATGGAGCGGTTATGGCACAAGCTGTATCGTATTCTTGACGTGAATTTTTGGTAGTGATAATATGACTTCTAGCTCGTTAAAAGGTTCATCACTGTGTTGCATTCTCCAATCCTATTGTGAGAAAGGGCTTAAGTATGACCACGAATCAGAAGACGCCGAGTTATACCGGCGATATTGCTGAACAGCACATTGATCCATCGCGAGAGTATTCCACCGAAAACCAGGAAATTGATTTTTCCCCCGACCAGCAGGCGATTTGGGCGGATTTGTTTGCCGGGATTTACCAACCATATCTGCTTGAACATCTTTGTCAAGAATTCAAAAATGGGTTGAAATTATTGGATCTTGACCCGTATCGTATCCCTACCGTTGCCCACCTGAACGAACATATCACGCCCCGCACAGGCTGGCATATCGAACGTACGGTCATTCGATATACGCTCGCCGATGACTGGTACAAAAAATTTGCCCAGCGAATCTTCCTGATCACAGACTATTTGCGTAACCGCGATCAGATGGAATTCACACCCGAGACAGATATGTTCCACGATATCTTCGGTCACTTGCCGTACCTGACCATGGAATTCTATGCCCGCATCGAGGACAAATTTGCGCCTGCCTATCTGAAGGCGACGCCGGATGAAAAGGAAGTGATCAAGCGCCTGGCATGGTACAGCACCGAGTTCGGGTTGGTGATGGATAGCAATCGCTTCAAGATTTTCGGCGCAGGGATTATCTCGGGCCGCGCAGAGCTGGCAAACACCATCATGGAGTTTTATCGACTCTCACGCGACAAGGTGATTAATTACACTGGGAATGTGTTTGAGCAGTTAAGTGACCAATTCTTTGCACACCAGAACGAGGTGTATCGCATCATTGACGGTGTCAATGACCTGCACCGGCGCGGACAGATGTCATCGGAGGATCAGGGTTGGAATGTAGTCCATTCCTTGTATAAATCGCTGGGGATATCGCGCGATGGTTATTTCGGTGGGGAAGTCATTCTGGCGCCATTCGATGTCGAAACCATCGCTCGTATTCCAAAAACTGTGTACGCGTTTAACCCTATGTTCTTCGTGTGCGAGTCGTTTGAGCAGATGGATGCACTACTGGATTCCTATTTGAAACCGATTGCCAGCCGAAAGTAACAGATAACAGTCCGCCTCTCCTCAGACGAGAGGCGGATTGTTTTTAGGAGCATTTGTTTTGCGGCGCATCAACTCGCTTGTAAATATCACCGCGGCTAGCACAAGCCAAGAAATCACCTGGGCCAAGCGTATTCCGCCGAAGATCGAGGTACTGTCTCCGTGAAATGCTTCTAGAAAAAGACGCGCACCCGCGGTCAGAGCCGTAAATAAAAGAAAATCAGCCGCTGCAGGCGTGTCTGTTCTGCGAAGCCAAATTACACCAAAGATCAGGATCGAAAATACGAATTCGTAGATTTGGGTCGGATGGCGTCTTGCATTCCAGAGCTCGATCGCCCAAGGGACATTCGTCGGTTTGCCGAAAGCCGTCCCTGCGGCGAGATGCGAGAGGGATATCCCAATTGCGAGAGTTGCAAATAATGGTGTCAGCGCGTCGAGCGTGGGCCAGAGGGGAAACTTTTGCCGCTGTGCATAAATGACGCCTGTCATGCATGCGGTGATTAGTGCCCCCAGCGCGTCAAATAGATCCACGTTGATTGAAAAGATACCAAGCATATCTCCTCGGAACGCAGATAAATTCGCCAATACAAAAAGAAGCCTGCCACCGACTACATAGCCAAGTATGCTGTAAAAAACAATGTTGCTCAACGCCTCTTTGGCGATACCACGCCGGAGCGCTCGTTTTTCAGCCAGAGATAAACCCAACCAGAGTGCAATGAGAAGTAAGCTCAAATGTCTGGGCGGTGCGAAAAGAGAACGGAAAAGTGTGATCATAACATCTACAAAATCCATCGTTTAATTATGGCCGTGTTAACAAGCACGCGCGAATCATCAATCACCCGTTCGCGTTAGAATATCCTCTATCCGCGTTCGCAATAAAGCTTCTGTCATCGGTCCGCCGATGACTACCTCATCGATGATTCCATCCCGTCTAATGAAATACGAAGACGGCAATGATTTGAGCTGATAGGCATTTCCCGCGTCGCTGGTTTCATCCAACAAGATGGGGAATGTTACTTCGTATTTCTGGGTAAATGGCATAATTGCCTGCTGATCATCCTGATATGTCATATTGACACCCAGGACAATCAAGCCGCGATCCTTATACTGATCGTACATTTTCTGAAGGGTGGGCATTTCTTCGCGGCAGGGTGGACACCATGTTGCCCACAAGTTGATCAGTACTGCTTGACCGCGCAGATCAGCGAGCCGGATTGCTTCGCCTGTCAAGGTCTTGAGCTCGAAATCTGGCGCGAGGAATCCTTTTTGCGGCGCAGGGATTTTTCCGGCGGTCGCGCTGCCTGATCTGTCGGCACTCAGGAAAACCCAGGCTAAACCCAGGATCAAGACAATCGTATAAAAAATCCGCCACGGAGTCTGTTGCATTGCCTTCCTTTTTCAGCTACACTGATGGCGAACTATCCTTCACAAGGAATATTGCCATGAGATCCGATCATATCATCTTTGCTGGTGCCAATCTCTCGTCCGGACGAAAACCTGTGACGTTTACCGCCTTGGATATGGACCTCCAGGTTATTACTCTTGCCAACTGGAGTATCAACGAGGCACTTGCCTGTTTGAAGAAGTACCCTGAGGTTTTGCTTACCGTAAATTCGCCAGATCGAAAAGCGACGGTAGTGAAAAGCATAGACTTTAAGCATGAGCTTGAGCATGCCGGCTTTATGTTTATGGCCGAGGATGGCCCCCATCGGTGGATCGAGACCGATTCTCAGAAGTGCTTCCAGGCGCTGTGTGAGAAGGATTTATTGCCGCGTCGCACCCTCGAGGGGCGAATTCAACGTGACCTCATTCTGTATCATGAGGGGGTGCAAATTGATGACCCAATGAATTTCTTTGAAGAGATTACGCGCCACAAGTTAATGCACGGAATTCTTCCCTTGGAGAATCTACATTCCTCTAAAGAATTAGACGCCCTTGTTGCTGCATATGTGGCCTGGCGGGCGGTTCAACATGCCAGCCTGGTGAATATTACCGGCAATGTTATTCTGCCAGTAAGAGAATAAAGCTCTTACGCAGATGAAAATCTGGTTGGGGATTGGGATGCGTGAGCGCCCAATACGTTTCGCGTCCATCGCTGGACTGGATCACGCTTGTGATTCCCACTTCGATCGGATGCTCTATCGAAATAATGGGACTTATATCCACGGAAGACTCCACCGAAATGCGCCCCGGCTCTTTCCGGACCGAGAACAGCAGTTGCTGAATTTGCGTTTCCTCCCGGAAACCGACCCGGCGATATTCATCCATGTGGTAAACATTCCAATCTCCTGACGGAGACAGGTTGAATTCCCAATAGGATGGCTGATGGGGAATGGCTAGAAAAATTTCGAAGCAGGTTGCTTTCCACAAGTCATCTTTCCGCGTTGGATGACCGGTCAGTTTTGGGAAAAGTATTTCCTCCGTCTTCCCCGTAATAAAAAAATATACAGATAGTCTATTGTTCTGACGGGCAATCTTCCCGGTGATGGCGATTTCAGAGATATTCACAGTTGGGAAAGGCACCAGCGAGAAGAGATGTTCCGTCATACCGG
>DATHUN010000015.1:0-2621 GCA_035462205.1 Anaerolineales bacterium | reverse complement strand
TGGTCCTGGCTGTCCAGTTCAACCGCAGCAGCACCAGCTACCAGTTGCGTGCCCGCGCCTATGACAGCAGCCTGGCAAATTATGTCAACATCCCCTATGTCAACATCACGGATGCGGTGCACACGGTGGAAGTGGACTGGGGCAACGATGGGCATTTGACGTTCTGGATCGATGGGGTGCAGCAGGGCAGCCTGACCAATGTCAACAACAGCATTTACAGCGTGGACCGGGTGCGCCTGGGCGCGCCGTTCCTGTCCCTCAGCGCCACCAGCGGCTCCTTCTATATCGATGCCTTTGAATCCAGACGATCCTCTTATATCGGTCCATGATCCAGGAAGCATAAACAAAAGATGCCTCGCAACCGCGAGGCATCTTTTTCATACTTTTTTCATCCTTTTCCTGTATAATCTCGAACCTGTTTCCATCCCCTGTCCAAATAGCCCCATTGGGGCATGGATTGGTCAGAATTCAGGACTAAACTTATCGAAATTGTAACTTTGCGATTCCCAGGGTGTCTTGTTCTACGGCCGTTCCAAATTCCATTTAAATGGGTAGTTTATGAAAAAATCTCAAAACTCTTTGATTGTATTTCCGGCGATTCTGCTCATCGCTGTTCTAATCATACCTGGACCGATCGGTATCGCCGCACCCGCCCAAGCGGGCGCTAATACTCCCTCGCCCACCCCCGTTCGTACAATCAACGATACGGGTGACGTTCCCTCCGCCGCCGAAGATGAGCCGGTCCATATGCCGGACCTGATCGGGCAGACGCTCGAATATGCCACGAGCATCTGGGACAACGATGAACCGCTTCCCCAAATCCGGTTGCAAGGTGTGCCGGACGGGCCGAATGTTTTCATTGTACGCCAGCAGCCAGCGCCGGGGACGTTGATTCATCCGTCCGAAGCGACGCTTGTGCTCACCCTGGGCAGGGGTCCGGTGGCGCGCACGAAGGCGAGCCCAACTCCCGCGCCAAGCCCAAGCTTGTTGAATACCACAGCCGGGACAGCCACACTCCTGCGCCCACCCTATATTCAAAACCTGACGACCACCGAGGTTACGATCGTATGGACGACTGTCCAAGACGGTGCCAGTGAAGTGGACTATGGCATTGGCAATACCAACCTGACCGCCTCCGCTACCTCTACCTTCGTCACAACGCCTGCGACAGCCCCGTACAATCAATATTTTGTTCACCAAGCTACGCTCAGCGGCTTGACCCCGGATACGATTTATCAATATAAGATCTTTACGAATGGCGCCGATCTGACTCCCGGCGGCGTGGTCACATTCCGCTCGGGCAAGCCGGCGTCTTCGTCTACATTCCGCTTCGCCGTCATCGGAGATAGCGGCGATGGCAGCACGAACCAAAGGGATGTCGCCACCCGGCTGCTGCAAGTCCAGCCGGATCTGGTCGTGCATACCGGCGATATGGTCTACAGTGAAATGAGCTACAGCCTTGTCGAAACGCGCTACTTCAACGTCTATAAGGATCTATTGAAGAGCGTCTGGCTCGCGCCGACCATGGGCAACCACGATGTACAGTACAACAACGGTAAGTCTTTTACCGATGTGTTTGTCAATCCGCCAAATGCGACGTATGCGCCTGAAAAGGAATTGTATTATTCGTTCGACTACGGCAACGCTCACTATGTGATCCTAGATAACTATTTTTCCATGAACACAGTGGGCAGCCCGCAGTACAACTGGCTGAAGAATGACCTGGCTAACAGCAACCAGTTTTGGAAATTCGTATTTTTCCATGTACCGGCGTACGCCTCCAGTAGCACCCAATCGGCGAAAAATGATGCAGCAACCGTTAGAAACCTGGTTCCCCTGTTTGAGCAATACAACGTTGATATCGTATTCAACGGCCACTGGCATGATTACGAGCGCATGTATCCTCTTAAGGGCGGGAACGTTTCGACCGTGGACGCCGGCGGGGTCGTATACCTGGTAACGGGCGGCGGGGGAGCCGGGCTGATCAGCATTGGCACCGGAACGCTCAACCCGCACACAGCCGCCAAATATAAGAAATTCCACTTCACAATGATCGACATGCAAGGCTGCAGCCTCAAGCTTTCCGCCGTCCAGAAGGTGAGCAGCGCAAGCGATACCTTCGATCCCAGCGATGTCTTCGATTCGTACACGCTCAACCGCTGTAACGAGTCCACGCCGACTCCCACCAGCACGGGCGGAGCAACATCAACACCAACTCCTACCTATACCAGCACGAACACGGCTGGGCCGACGAATACATCCACCCCGACCAACACACCGGGACCGACGGCCACGCCCACCAACACGCCGACATTAGGACCGACCGCGACGCCCACCAATACGCCTACGAATACGCCGACAGCGGGTCCGACCAACACCCCAACGCCCACCTCGGCCGTCACCGACCTGATCTTCAAGGATGGCTTTGAAAGCGGCAATCTCTCCGCCTGGACGGCCAGCTCCACCAACGGCGGTAATTTGAGTGTCAGTGCCAATTCGGCACTTTCCGGCATTTACGGTCTGAAAGCGACCTTCACCAACACCACCACCATGTTCGTGCGCGATGACAGCCCGAATGCCGAACCGCGCTATCGTGCCCGCTTCAGCTTCGATCCCAATTC
>DATHUN010000014.1:0-7674 GCA_035462205.1 Anaerolineales bacterium | reverse complement strand
TATCTGACGGAGTAGGAGTCGCAGTTGGTGTGTCCGTCGCTGTAGCAGTATTAGTAGCTGTATATGTGGGTGTCGGTGTTTGAGTAGGAGTCGAAGTTGGTGTATTTGTTGGTGCTGGCGTGTTCGTGGCTGTACTCGTGGAAGTTGGAATTGGCGTCCAAGTTGATGTTGGTGTGTTGGTGGGCGTACTACTTGGCGTGCTGGTAACTGTCGCGGTTGGGGTGCCAGACTGGACACACGTTCCAGTGCCTGCATCAGTAAATGTCTGGCCAGCAATAGGAATGAATTGCCAATCGTAGCTGGTCGGGTGGAGCGTCAGTTTTAGAACGCCATTTGTATTGCCGTTTCGTATCTCGCTATTTGGAAGGGGCGTCCCGAAATCATCATAGAGGAATCCTCCGGTTCCAACGACAAATTCTCTGATTCCCAGTGGATCAGCGATACCACTCGGATTCTGCTTGGCGAAACGCTCGTAAACATGCTCGTGGCCATTCAACACAATATCCGCCCCATACTGGTAAAGCGCCTGCCACAGCGCTGCCACAGTGGTACTATTTCCGTGGACAGTCCCAGAGCTGAAACGTGGCTCATGCCAGTAGGCAAGGGTACAGGCAGTTGGATGAGCGGCCAGGTCTGCTCGCAACCACTGTTCCTCGGTTGAGCCAGCTGTGATGGAAATTTCACTGTTGAGGGCTATGATGTGCCAGCCACTGATGTCATAGCTATAATAGCCCTTTGTCGGATCCCCGGCGAGAGGGCCGAAGTAGCCAAAATAGCCAGCCGCTCCGGAAGTGTTGTAATCATGATTCCCAGGAATTGGACGAGTGCGCGCCTTATGGCGTCCCCAGCTAGGATCATAGCAATTAGCAAATTCGGTCGCTGTCCCATTGTCATAGACACTGTCGCCTAACATAAGTACAGTTCCGGCGTGATTATCAAGCAAGGTAGCCGTCTTCTCATCCCCATCCCAAGTACAATCGGCAATATCTCCTGCGGCCAAAACGACGTTCGTTGGTGCAAACACGGTAACCGTTGCGCTGGCAGTGCCTTGTAACCCACTGCCATCTGTGGCGGTGGCAGTAATGGTATGCACGCCAACTGAGAGATTTGCAAAATTGAACGTTGCCCCGCTACCAATTTGCCCGTCCAGGTTGGATCTCCACACTAGGCTGGAAGACACGTTTCCATCTTCTAAGTCGGTACTGCTGCCAATAAATGTGATGGCATCACCCTGATTGGAGGTTGCTGGCGCTCTCGGTGCGCTGATTGTCACTGTTGGGGGAGTATTCGGCGGGGTGGCACTCCACTCGATATGCAGCAAAGGCGCCGCGGTCCCGACAGGTGTTGCTTCATACGACTTCGCGACTCGGTGGCCGGTGCTACTGCCGGTGATAATGATGGCGAGGGAGTTGCCGCCGGCCCAGCCGGGTCGATTCACTATCTCCTGAATAATGGCAGTCAGATTCGGGGTGCGCTGGGCGGCGCCGGTTTGCCCCACGATCAACCATGGATCAGGTGACCACGTGACTGCTGCTGTAGTTTTTGGTCGAAGCGAAATCTTGGCACTGCCGCTAGCAAACGTAATGGGATTATCCGATGCCTGCCCCTGGATTGTGAGTTGTGTGGCTTCCGAATTGACCTCATCTGTCGTGAACTGCACGTAGGCATTGACGATGAAAGCTCCTTGAGGAACAGGGATACCATTGAATCGCATTCCGATCGCGAGGTTTGTAGCGCTGCCAGTATCAATCATCATGTCCAAGTCGGTACTGTTCAGATTCATACTGTTGCTCGTGGTTTCTTCCGCGTCGTCTGAGCCCACGGCGATCTGGGCATTATAGCCAGTGACACTGCCAGCCCCCGTCACTGCAACAGTTAATTCGTCGAACCCAGTTAGTTCGCCATCATACGCGTTCAAGTGCAGAACATACGTCCCCGCAAGCGTGAAGCTGGCTGTGGTATCGATGGCGTTTGCATTACCAAAGGTTACTGCGCCTGGTCCGCTAACTTGGCTCCAGGCGGTGGTCAACGTTCCAGGAGGGTTCGGCAAGCCATCATCCGCGACAGTGCCATCTAAGAAAGCATTGCTAGGCAGGGTGACAGCTTGATCCGCACCTGCATTCACAGAAGGCGGCGTATTGAAGCCTGATGAAAGCGGCGTTGGCGCGGTGACTTCGAACATTCTGCCGTCAACGATGCTGGGGTTGTCGTTGTTATCAACCGCACGATCGACAATGTAGTAGTGTTTGGAACCGGACCCATCACTGGCAGGCGCATAGGCTAATCCAGCCGGGGCGAAGGCATTCGCAGCCGAGACATCGATGGTTCGCAGGAGTCCACCACTCGTGGTCGTCTCGACAATGATTGGGCTGCCATGGTTGCTTAGCACCAAGAGGGTACCGCTGTCAGCGTTGAACTCAACACTTTCGTTATCGAGCACGCCATAAGCCTCTACATCAAATTGGCCTACCAGGGCGCCAGATATTGTGTACTGGTAGACTTCCATATTTACACCGTCCGACACAAACACCCGGTCATGGATCGAGTCGTAGGCAATTCCCTCCGGATCTCCGTTGGTGTTTCCGTTGGCAACCGTGCTGAAGAAGGTGAAGCTATCATCGGCAGTGCCAATGCGTGCATCCGCTCCGGGGTTTAGATCATATACCCGTTGCGCATCATCATCCGTTACATAGGTATGCCCGTTGGTAGGATTCCATGCCACCCCCGTCGGCTCATTGGTCATTGGTATGCTTGTCGGCGCCACTTTCGAGATGTTGGCCGTGCGGACGACACTCCCACCCAAGGTCATCTCCCAGACATTCGCACCTTGAAAGTGGGTGATGCCATTAACGGTCTCATCTACCTCCCCATCGCTCATCAGCAAGGTGTTGCTGTTGGGCAGGTAGGTCAACCCCGATGGATCCGGGCTATGGGGGGTAAATGTGTTGGCCGCCATGTCAGTGGTCTTGACCAGAGTCGACGTAAACGAGACTGTCGCCGAGCTCGCGGCAGCAGTGAGGGATAACTCCACGATCTGACCCGAGCTCTGGATGGTCGTGCTGCCCTCATCGGCGAGGAATAAGCTCGTCTTTGCGGGATCATCCGTCTGGTCCGTGGTTGGCGCAAAGAGCAGCGCCTGGGGATCGCTCAAATGAAATGGCGACAGGTCGCGGCTGGCGACCAGCTGTCCTGCCTGCGTCAATTCATACAGCTTCTGCTCGGCCGGGCTCGCCACATGCAAATTGCCCGTGCTTGGGTCAAAGGCTAAGCCATGCACCTGGTTCAGTCCCGCTGACTGCAAATTGATTGCAGAAACACTGGCGCCGTTGAAACTGCCATCCGATGCAGGGGTGATGCGCACAAGCCGCGGTCCGGCGGCATCCAGGATGAAGAGTGTGCCGCTGTCTGCATCCACACTTAGTCCTTGCGGATCCTGTACGCCGAAGCGACTGGCATCATAGTGGGTCAGGGTGGTTGGATCCAGATTGCCACTCGAATCCTCCGCCACAGCTAGCAATTGCTTGCTAGAGGCAACAAAAAGAAGCAGGCGATGGGCCCTGTTGTCCAGGGTCACATTGAGCGGGTTTTGGACGGTCGCGGCAATCCGCGCCATTCCTGCTTGATGGGCAAAGGGCGTCAGCTGGATCACATCTGTGGTAGCCTGCCCCGGGGTGCGTGCGTGCAGCACCTGGAAGGCATTTGCGCGGGTGGAGAATGCCAACCCGGCCGGGTTGTGTAATCCAGCTGCATCCACATCCAGCGCTCGCACTTCCCGTAGAAAGGCAATGTTGCCTTGAGCAACACTGTCAGGCATCTTTACGAATGAGATGTTGAAAACCAAGCCCAATATAATAACAGGGGTAAGAATATAATTCTTGAAAAATAACTTATCCCGCTTTTCACGCATCAGTCTAAAAATAGAGAAACCTCTTTGATAAGACATAAATTTTCCCTTTTGAACGAGAAAGATATGCAAAAATTCGCACATCAGGAGGCATATTTATAACTTTTATAACTATCGAATGAACCGTTATTGAGAGGTCGGTTCACAATACAGCCCATCAGGTTAGCATCCGCTTTTTCCATATCCAAAATAGTTTGTTGAATCCAACGGCGCTTCGATTTTCCCGCCCGCACGACGAGAATAACCCCATCGACCTGATTACATAGGAGAGACGTATCAGCAACCAGCAAAGCCGGCGGACTATCAAAAATGACCACATCCGAATTGTTCTTCAATTGGGTCACCACTTCTGCCAATCGTCTGGTACCAAGTCGCTCTGTTGTATCTGGAATTCGTTTTCCGCTGGTGAGGATTCGTAGGTTATCAATATGAGTCTTGGTTAGACAATCGTTGACCTTTATTTTCTGAGATGTGAGCAAGTCAGCCATTCCAATTTCATTCTCAACGTTAAATATTTCATGGACAACGGACCTTCTTAAATCAGCATCAACAAGGATTGTTTTCAGCCCCGCCTGTGCCATCACAATGGCGAGATTAGCTGCTGTAAGACTCTTTCCTTCCCCCGGCATAGCGCTTATCACAGCAATTGCCTTCTTCGGAGAGTCGCCTATCTTGAAGCCAATCTTGCTTCGTATCATACGGAATGATTCTGCAATAGGCGAAAATATCTCGAGTTGGGTAATGAGTTTATCTGTAATGTTTTTCCCATGAATTTTGCCCACGACACCAAAGACCGGCAAATTCACGGATTGATAAAACTCGTCCAATGAGCTAAAAGTATCGTCCAAATAGTCAAGTAGCAAGATAAAGCCAAGGGCTAATACCAAACCTAGCATACCGCTCAGGATCGTATTCAATTCGACGCGCGGCCGAATTCGATAGTTGCTGGCTTGAGCTGGTTCAACGACAGTGAGCGAGTTTGGCATCGTATTTTTATTAGCCAGACCAACTAATCCCAGATAAATTTGCTCCCTCTCCGCAATTAATTTTTCCAAATCCATCTTCTGATTTTGGAGATCAGCCAATGCTTCAGAAGAACGTGCGTTTTGGATGGCGACCTCCAGTCCATCAATCATTTTTTGCTCGCTCAGGATTTTTTCCTGCAAATAAGCAATCTGCTGGTTATTAAAGGCAGATAGGGTCTCGTCCGACGAATCCGATCTATTATTGGGGCTGAGCAAAATTAACTGATTGGCAACCTCATTTGCAATCGAACGGGCCAGCTCCGGTGAATTGGCCTCTACGTTAATTTCAAGCAACTGAGTACCTGTGACAGGCTCGGCGTGGATCCGATCTCTTAGATTACGCCAGCTTACCCCCAAATTAAGTTTATCAATTACATTTTGTAGTATTGGTTGGCGAACAGTAAGGTCAGCATAAGTAAGTGCAAGAGCTTCGCTTGCCTGGATATCTGTCCGATTCACGTCTGCAGATTGAATATTTTGTCCAATCAAAATGGTAGTCGTTGCCTGGTAGACGGATGGCTGCCTTGTGCTGATCAAATAGCCCACTGCGGTAGCGAGGATTGGCAAAGCAATTAATAACCACCATCTGCGAAGAACGATGGTCATTACACGGCGTAGTTCTACGAAATCCTTCACTTTAGCCTCATTGCGGGTTGAACGCCTAATCGCAAGGCTTTCGACCCGTTCGTTATTACACTATTGATGGCAATACAAACATTTTGAGCACTACAAGAGACATCACTTTAATAAATTCCAACCGCTTAGTGAAAATCCTATTACCTTACAATCTTACAATTTTGCAAGGATGATTTACACATGACGGTCCCTATATAGAAAGGTTACTAATAATTACAAAACAGTTACAAACTCGCCCGTACAGCGGATACCACGGTATCCACATCCTCGACACTCATGGTTGGAAAGAGTGGCAAGGTTACCTCCTGTTTAGCAGCAGCTTCTGTCTTTGTCAGAGATACATTCGGATACTTTTGTCGATAATATTGAAATGTATGGATGGGTGGATAGTGAATGCTTGTTTGAATCCTGCGTGCTTTCATTTGATCGATGAATGATTTACGGTCGATATCATCGGGAAGCAGAATTGGAAAAATGTGGTAGGCTGGTTTTCCGCTCGCATCACAGAAGGGCAAGCCGATTCCAGTGTTAGACAAGGCTTCTCGGTAGCTTTTTGTAATTTGCTCCCGCTTGAAATTATTTGAAGTCAGTTTTTGTAGCTGAACAATGCCTAATGCGGATCGAATTTCGTCTATCCGATAGTTATAGCCAAGTTCCACGACATCGTAAGTGTACGCGTGTCCCTTGTGACGGTCCCATGTTAAAGTCGTCATTCCGTGCGAGCGCAGGCGCCTGACTTTCTCCGCCACGTCATCCCGGTTAGTAACCAACATCCCGCCTTCCCCCACTGCAAGGTTCTTGTTCGAAAAAAAACTAAAGCACCCCACATCTCCCCAGGTTCCCAGCGCTGTTCCATCCAAGGATGCACCAGTAGCATGCGCGTTGTCTTCAATGATTAAGAGACCATGCTTTTCAGCGATCTCCTTGATGGCTTGCATCTGGCAAGGAAACCCGCCATAATGCATTACCATAATTGCCTTGGTCTGAGGGGAAATCTGGTTTTCAATATCCTGCGGTGAAATCGTTAAGTCATGGGCACCCACGATATCCACAAAACGCAGATGAGCTCCTGTATATAGTACAGCGTTGGCAGTTGCCACAAAAGTAAGGGAAGGAATAATCACCTCGTCGCCAACACCAATACCAAGTGCCAGACAAGCCAGATGTAAGGCTTCGGTGGCATTAGACAAAGCAAATGCGTGCTTTACACCCACAAAAGCGGAAAATTTACTCTCGAATTCCTGTGTTGATTCGCCCATCGTAAGCCATCGGCTACGGAGTACTTTTAGAACAGCCGCTTCTTCTTCCTCACCAAAATCCAAATCTGCTAATGGTACTCTCCAGTCCATGGATCAAACCTCCAGAATCTGCTTCTTGATTTTTTCAAAATCTTGTACGGCTTGTTCATAGTCCCCCGGACTTCCCAGATCCTGCCAATATCCACCAAACGGATAACCGACAACGCATTCACCTCTTTCTATTAACTTTAAAACCAGATCTGGGAAATCAAGATGTTCGCCATTGGGAATGTATTCCAACACCAATGGTTCAAACACATAGATTCCCATACTCACATTGAAATGATAGGTTGGTTTTTCAATATAACCCGTTAGCTCGTACTTTCCATTAAACTCTAAAACACCTAGGTCAATTTTCACTTGCCGGGTGTGCATCGCTATCGTTGCGGCAGCGCCTGAAAGTTTATGGTATTCAATCAGGGCATTAAAATCCAAGTCCGTAAGAATATCGCCGTTTGTAATCAAAAATGTTGATGTCAGTGAATCTTTCACCAAAGAAAGTGGGCCGGCGGTTCCAAGCGGATTATCCTCATAACTGTACTTGATTTGTATACCAAGACGGTCACCCTCTTGAAAGAAAGCCCGCATCAATTCAGACAAATGCCCTA
This sequence comes from Anaerolineales bacterium, assembly GCA_035462205.1. Lineage (GTDB taxonomy): Bacteria > Chloroflexota > Anaerolineae > Anaerolineales > Villigracilaceae > Defluviilinea. The sequence continues at coordinate 203 of DATHUN010000014.1, read as the reverse complement.
CAGTCAAAATCACTTCGTCAATCCCTGACCGTTTTATCTGCCGCAAGAGAATCTCTAAGATCGGCATATCTCCGATAGGCATTAAAGGCTTAGGAAGTATTTTTGTGTAAGGCGCCAGACGGGTGCCTCTGCCGCCAGCCAAGATGACTGCTTTCATAATTTTCTCTGCCTTCTTTGACTCAAAGTTGATACAGGCTCGGCTG
>DATHUN010000013.1:0-7583 GCA_035462205.1 Anaerolineales bacterium | reverse complement strand
ACCTCCGCTTCATCGGGAGCCGACCATTCGTACGGCATGCGCAACGAGTGAATATCGCCCAGATCCACCTCCGGCGCGAGCGGCACGCGGAAGGTGAACTTCGGCGGCTCAAGCGAGTCGATGGATTCCAGAGAGCCTGCTGCGCCAGGGTTGACACCGGCCTCCTGAAGAATGTTCGAGTATTCACTGTCGATCAAAAAGTCGACCGCTTGCTCGATGATCGACTGTTCGCCATACGTGCGTACCACCATATCGTAGGGAGCCTTACCTGGGCGGAAGCCGGCGATCTTACCGCGCTCCGAGATCTTGCGGGCAGCGCGGCGTTTGTACTTATCCATCAATTCGGGATCAATTTCAACCATCAGTTTCGCTTCGTGGTTTTCTTCTATCGTCTTATCGATTTTCAATTTATTTCTCCGTAAAATCCCCCTCTCCTTCGAGGAGAGGGCAGGGGTGAGGTGGGGACGGAGGGAATCGAACCCTCACGCCTTTCGGCACATGATCCTAAGTCATGCTCGTCTGCCAGTTCCGACACGTCCCCGAATCCGTTTATGTTTCCGTGTACGAATGCGGCAGAATTATACCGAAAAAATAACATTCTAGAGGGGATTGAGTGAAATCACGGAATATCGAATAGGATCCAACGCCCCAACAAGACCACAAACCAACATAGGATTCGGCAAAATGCAGATACCCTCACAAACTGGATAGAACGCTTTTACGTGATTAGCACGTAAAGGATCTTTCACACTGCCGCGAGCAGCTTGCACACTTCGAGAGATTCGCAAATATTGACTCGATATGTGAAGCAAAACACGGAGGGCTTACGAGCCGTGTATGATCGTGAGTGTTCGCCTAACTGGCGACTATAAATCGTGAGAAATGGTGACCTCGCCGATTTTTACATCACCCATTTCGGCGTCGAAAGCCGGTTCTGGTGTGAAGTTTATACCCATGCCGCTCACCGTCCCGGTTGCTTGCGCGTTTCGGAAAGCCCCCATCGCGTGGCGGTTGAACTGGAAGCCGGGCTCTTTAATGTGGGAGTGAACCTTAAAGGTGGATGTTTGGCCCACCCCTGTCCAGGTGACGTTTACATCCACTGGGACGGTCGTACCGGTGACAAATTCATCCACAAAAATCGTCGTAGCCAATACTGCCTGGTTTAACTGGTGGTCGATAATAAACTCATCGGGTGCCAGGACAGCGAGGCCGAAGGCGAGGACCAGGAATTCCGACGTGCAGTGATTGACCTGTTCGATGTGTACGGTGGCGATTGATTGCACGTCCGGTTCGCCATCCCTTTGCACCCTCCCATCCTGGGCGGTTACGTGCACGAACGTTTCAATACATCCCGTCTCGTCGAACGTGCCAAAGGAGGCATCTGCAAACCGGCCCTGAGATTTGAAGTGCAGGGTCTCTGTTTTGGCGGCAGCCGGGGTTACTGCTAAAGATAGCCCCAGGACCACAACCACAATGATCAGCGTAATTCGCCGGAACATATTGACCTTCTTTCTAAAATTCGAGAGCTTACCACGAAAGCGATCCCATAGATTTGCCATCGCCCTGGCCGCAACTTGAGTAGAGACGTGCTTTAATCAGTATAGCAACCGGCAAGAAGCCAATCAAATTAATGAAATAATTCACACGGTGTATTATCTCTCGAGTGGGCGGAACAACACCCGAGCAAAAATACGTTAATATTGCCCCAAACCGCATTCCTGTCTGAAGCAACTTCTGGAGGAGAAAACGATGGAAATACATCATGCCATGATCGTCCGCAGTAGCCCTTCCCGGCTGTACCAAGCGCTTACACAACAGCGAGAACTACAGGTCTGGATGGATGCCCCTACTATCGCAATTCCAGAGGTGGGCTCTATCATCGAATTTCAATACGACCAGGGCCGGCGCACAATGAAAATGGAAATTAGCCATCTGGATGTGGATAAGCAGGTGAAATGGCGAGTGATTCAGGCACTCTGGTCGAATGAGGTAGTAGACCAAACGATTACCTGGACGTTAAGCATGGTTGAAGATAGCACATTAGTAGATTTCCGCATGGAGGGCTGGAAATCGCATGATGCCGCGTTCGCAAGCATCTCATATAAGTGGGCATTATTTATGGTCCGTCTCAAGATCAGCATGGGTGACACACGAGAAATAGCAAGCCTCTTATCGATCGATGCCAATTAATGTATGTCACCCTGAGCGGAGGGAACGGCATCGTCCCCTTCGGGATGCTTCGCGGCGTAATCTCACTATTCATTGGTATAATCCCGCACTTGATATTAGAAATTGGAGAATTTCATTGAGTGTAATCAACCCTGACTCCGCCGGAAAAGATCGTGCCCGCCTGTCCAAGGCAATCGTTCTGGCGATTCGAGAGCTCGCAAAACAAAAAGATGTAACAAATGAAGCCAAGGATCTGGCAGCTTTTATCGCACTGGCATTGAAAACTATTTCTGAGGGCATCGATGTCTCCGTGCTCGCCTGGGAGAAGCGCGGCTACTGGGTCAAAGCGGACCGGTTCCGCATGGATTGGATGTGGAGCGGTCAGTACGCCGATAAGATCAAGGTCGCGATCTTCACCGACGATTGGGGGACGATTGCGATGACGATTCCTCAGATCGCTCAGAAGCTATACAAGATCGAAGTTTCCGATAACCACCGCTTGGGCAAGCCCTGGCAAGGGGCTTACGGGCAATTGACAAGTGTTAGGTAGGCGGGTTTGTAACCTGCCACGCTTCAAATCCGTTTGAGCAAAAATATCTCCAAACGTCACTTTGGAGATATTTTTGCGGTTCAGAACTTTCCCGCTGATGCACGTGTAAGAAGGATGTCTCAAACTTTGATCTTGGATTTCCTGCTTAACCAACGGCGCAGGCAGAACAAGATACGCATGTATAGGGGTTGTTTGTGCAAAGGGCGGAGGGGAATTTTAGGCCTGGCGACAAAGCGCTGCGGGCCGGCAGGGTTCAAGGTCGATGAGCCCGAACGAACAGGAGCATTGATCCAGGCAGGTTTTGGCTCCCAGTGAAAGGGAGAAGACAGGGCAAGTGCTGCTTCGTGCGCCGCGACCGCGGATGTGTTGGAAAATCCGTCCGCTTCAGAAATTACCTCGCCGGGGGCAGGAGAAGGAAGCTCGGCATCTACCGTTTCCAAAAGACTATGGAACATCTTCGCAAGGTCCACGCGCCAGGGACGGCTGGTGGACTTCAGCTCGTCGATGCCCAGGAACAAGACGGATTCGCTGTTCATTTCAAAGCACGCTCCGGCCGCCTTCCATTCCTTTGCTGCGGGATGCGGGGGGACCGGTTCCGCAAGCAGGTCCTCCCAGAGCTGGGTGAGGCGATCATTGTTTTTCGGGGTCGTGAAATTTGTGGCTACCATAGAGTTGTAACGAAGAATTCCGCCTCCCTTCAGACAAGGCTGGTGTCTAGATGTTGCAGTGAAAACCGTTTACTAGACGGGCAATTCCCTTTCGGATACATTGCAATTCCATAGCGGGCACGTGCTCCTGGAGATAACACTGAATGGCTCACACCATCTCGGTTGCCGTGGGGCAATCCTATTGGCGTACCCATTGAAAAATAAACAAACATACTTCCGATAGCCATAGAAAAGCACAATGAACTCCGGTTCATCAAGGCGAGGAAGCCGAAGATTAGCCAGCAAGTGATTTGACGAGAGATAAAGGGAGGGTTTGATTAAAGCGCAATCGCCGGGGCTTGATCATGCCCTGGCGGTCATTTTTACTTTTCAGAATGAGACGGCTATTGTGGGTCGATGACCAACTTGATGGCCGTCCTTACTTTATCATCGATTGTCACATCTGCGAATTCAGGAACGCAATTGACAGCAATGCCATCCAATTTTAGGTATCCCGTAGCCAGCACGAGGGCTTTCACAGCCTGGTTGACTGCTCCAGCTCCAATAGCCTGGACTTCCGCGTGTTTGTGTTCGCGGAACACACCGGCGATTGCACCTGCGACGGCCGCAGTACGGGATGTGGCAGAAACTTTGATCATACTCGCTGCGGAATTATGTGTATGCGGTTCAGAAAATCTGGTGTCCATGTCCTATCTCCAAAAGGTATTTCATATGTAACGTAGAGTTGGCACAAGCTATCTAGTTACTGTACATCGCAGGGAGAACGCTGTATGTCAGGGATGTGTGACCTTTTATAACGTATTCATAGATGGTGGGTTGGCAAACGGCCTCGCCAAGACAAAGGAGAGCTTTGACAACCGTCGCGTAGGAAACTACCGGTCGGGACTTCAAGCAGTTGACCGGTGTCAGCGAGCATTAATCCTTCGAATCAAAAATCTCCGTATTCATTCGGAGATTTTTGTCTGTTGTTTCTTAATCACTTTGTCAGTGCAATTTGAACTAAGGTTCCACACGATAACGTGCCAGCATGCCAGCAGAAATATGGTCGTTGACGTGACAGTGGAAATACCAAGTACCCACTGCATCGGGGACCATATCTGCAACCTTCATACTCATGGGCAACAATTCCGCAACATCGGTCCGCATACCATTGATCACAACCGTATTGCCGTGCCAGTGTGGTGTGTGCAGATCGACCTCGGTCCCCTGCGCCATTACATACCAGCGCACATGCTCTCCTTTGTGCATCGTGATTGATTCCAACGGGAGATTCCCAAACACATAGCCGTTGACGGAATGCATCAAATTGCTCTCGATAAACTCGTCGCTCTCTGCATCCACCGAATCGGGATCACCGGTATAATTTTGAATATTGTCATCTATATAGAGACTTGAGTTCTCATCGAGAACTGTATACAGAGCGACAAACTCGCGGTCGACATCCCTGGGCGACCCGTCGGGGCGGGCCATGCCTTTCCGGGTGATAATGATCGGTCCGATCAGACCGGCATTGGTGTCGGCCGGCTCATCGACATGTCCGTGGTACATCCATAGCACCGAAGTCGGATCCATCGGACCGGGTCCTGCACGTTCGGGCACCAGCCAGGTATAGGTGACCGTGCCACCAGGCGGGACCGCATCATCATTTTTATCGGCGCCACCTGTGCCATCATCATAAGCGGCACCTTCCGAGTTCTTGTTATAAAAGACACCGTGCGGATGCATGCTCGCAGGGAAGCGGGTATTGTTCTTAAATGTAACAACAATGGTATCTCCGACCTCTGCTTGAATGACCGGACCCAGGATGCCTTTGTGTTGCCATTTCGCTGGAATGGGCTTGAGGGTACTAAAGGAGACATCTGTGTATTCGCGATATTGCGACTTCAGGTAAACTTTTCCAATTCGATCCGCTGCATTCGCCACAAAGACATTCGCGTCATCGTCGAATTCTTCGCCGGTAATCTGATTAATGCCAGAAGGTGCATAATCCCACTCCACCTCATCCGCAGCGATGTAGTAGGTGCGCGTTGTGCCCGACGCTTTTGGGTTCGGTTGAGAGGCGGAGTTGCTCTCGATCCCATGCGCATGAATTGTGGGAGACATGAATATCAGACCGAATGTAACCCCCAGGATCAGGACAATCCCCATCAGAGTCAGTGAATAGCGTTTCATAAATATCTCCATTCTGTAAAATAAATCGACGTCTAAAACAAAAACATTTTCTAAAGCGGTATGGCTACTTACAAGACGAGAGGCGGTCTTATTCGATAGAATCGAGAAGTTAATGAAAATCTAAGATCAAGACGCTTATTGGGGCGAAAAGTTACATAAATCTATGCAAAACAGCCAAAAATATCTCCGTTCGCCGGTTGTAGGGCAGGTTTCCAACCTGCCAATGCACAAAACAAATCCCGTTGTATATATGCAAATTTTCAGGCTGAAAGCCTGACCTACGTTTTTCCTGGATAAGAAAAAACTCTCCGAAGATTATTCCTTCGGAGAGTTTCGTTTACTTTGCAGCTTCTTCCTGCAAGCTCGTCAGATGCTGTTCGGTGTTATTCAGCAGCTCGATCATCATCTCACGGATGTGCCGGTTTAGGTAATGGTTCTCTAACGTGGAGAGGGGAAGGAAGCGCGCGCCTGCCACCACGTGAATGCAGTTGACGGCACCGCACAGGCAGATGAAGGGTGCGTCCATTTCCCATTCGGTGGAGGGATAGAAGAACGAGAGCTCTTCGCCCTTCTCGATATCGCGTCGTGCTACCATCACCAGGTGCTCCGTATCGAGGATCACGTTGGGATCACAGGAGTGATTAAGGGCGGAAAGTTTTCCAACTTCAGTGTGTTGATCCTGAGAAATCTGAACGGTATAACGATTTGCTTTATCGAACAATTTCTCCGTGGGGATCTCGCAGATCACTTCGCCTTTGGAGTATGCTTGCTTGGTAATCAAACTTCTAAATTTATTTTCTGTTTTGATCGTAAGCGTATCCATCGAAGACATTTCTAATTCAGGTCCTTTCTTTGCATGCATTAAATGTACTGCCCAACCACGTACTCACGAAACCATTCGATTACTATACAACAATATGAAATCAAAATCAATATATCCACGCGTCGATTGTGAAATTTTAAGATAGGGTCGTGATGAATCTTCTTATCGCTTAATACGATGGAGCAGTAGCGCTGTTTTGTTCAAGATCGAGAGACGAATTCTTTCGAGCAACAAAAATCGGCGCAGACGCTTCCAGATCCGCAGAGCGAGCTTCGAGTCGTTTTTCCCCAATGAGCGATTACTGAATAAAGTGGAATAATAAATATTGGTAAATCCATTCACATCCGCTTCGAAACTTCTGATTGGCTTCGTACGTTTCGCGTCGGTACGAGTTTCTTTGATCTTGTCGATCAATGCGTTGGTAAATTCATGCGCTGTTTCGGCGTGAACTCGCTTGCCGACCAGCGGACGTCCCATGCGGTAATATCTTCGATACAAGAACGTAATTGCTGTAACGGGAGCGATACTCGTGAATACGATTCTTTCAAAGAACGCGTAATATAGAATAATCAGAATCATTGCAAAGCCTAGCGCTACCAGCCAGTATAAGAATATCCCGTGCGTGAATTGGAAGAGGAGACGTGAGGCGGGTGTGATCGGCTTAACGGCTGTTGTCGTCTGGGGTTCTTTTTCTGGTCGTACGATCTCCGGCTGGGAACCGGTCGGTTCGAATTCAATCCAGCCGATTTCCGGAAAATAAACTTCCGCCCAGGAGTGCGCGTTCAGCTCGCGGACCACATAGCGAGCGTTCGGTGCATCATAAGAACCCGAGGCGTATCCGGAGACAAAGCGCGCCGGCAGCCCGTTCTCGCGTGCCAGTACCACCATAGCGGTGGCGTAGTAGTCGCAATAGCCTCGACGAAGCTCAAACAGGAAATAGTCTGCCACATCATGGCCTTCAGGCGGCATTGGCACCTTGAGGTCATAGGGATAGTATGTACGTCAATAGGTCTCGATGGCTTTGGCTTTGTCATACGGGTTATCGCTGCCTTGCACAATCTGTCTTGCCAGCTGGTGCACGCGATCAGGAACCGAGTTCGGCAGGAACCGGTACCGATCACCAATCTCGTCGGGGTAATCGGTGGAGGCGTTACGAAGTTTCTCGATGCTCACAACCGGAACAAAGGACTCAGCTGTGTAG
>DATHUN010000012.1:0-2706 GCA_035462205.1 Anaerolineales bacterium | reverse complement strand
TTCTCTTTGCCAGGTTGTATTCGTAATTGCAAGTACATCAAACGGTTGGCGCGCAACTGCACTGGTCTGAGGTCCGAGTGAGATTACCTACTAGCGTTTGGTTTATTCGCTCAGCTTCACATCGCTTCGTCCGTCTGCTGCATCCCATGCCACCGCAATCGCCTCGATAACAGCGTCCGGGCGAGTTTGAGGAAGTTGATGCCCGGTCAGCGGTAGCACTACGAGTTTTGAACCGTGTATCGCTTTGTGAAGTCGGTGGGCATGTTTCTTTGGCTCAAGCAGGAGATCATCAGAACCAGTGACGATCACGACGGGCATCTGTATGTCTGAATAGTGTTGACTCAATACCTTGAGACTCGCACCGAGAGTTCTTTCGTCGTAAGCACAAGCTCTGACGCGATTCGGCCTGGTCCACATCTCAGCAGACCGTTGTGCGTAGTCTTCATGCACGGCCTGAGGATGATAAGCCTCTTTCAAACTCTCCTTCACAATGGCCCGTCCGACCAATGGCGCCAGCGTGTTAACCACAAACTTTCCCAGCACGGGGATGTGCGGAAGAAGCGACCACCATTCAACCCTTGCATTTGGATACGCGGCGGGCGCCAATAAGACGACTCCCGAGAGGTCGTTTCCATAACCGACCGCGGCGGCAAGTACAAGTGAGCCACCCCAGGAGTGTCCTACGAGCACCGGCTTCTCGATACGAAGTTTTCGCAGCGCATTGAGAATAATCTGAGCCTGAACCTCGACAGTGGTTTCCACAGAATCATGTCGCTCGCTGTAGCCGTGACCAGGACGATCGAAAGCAACCACGTAGTACGATTGAGATAACGTTTCGAGCACTGCCAGTGTGTAATCCTGAAGCGAACCGGGGTTGCCGTGGATCAAGACTACCGGCCTACCTGAGCCTGCGCTGACATAGTTCAGCGTCAGGCCGTCCACGAAAACAGACTTCCTTCGGTAAGAGTAAGCCTCCCCGTCATTAGGAACACGATCTTGAGGAGCTTCATCTTTGTTTTGTCTCTCGACGACCAGAGCTGGCTTCTCGATAGGAGCGGCTGAGTTCTTTGCAGAAGTCATGCGTCGCCACGCGCGGGTAATTTGTCGAGCGATCAAGGTGGAAGGTCCGGCGGGTACGGTCGCCTGCACGAAGGCGCTAATGATGCGCGGAGGTGCGGTGACGTCTTGCGAAATAAGGAGGTATTCGCTTTCCCACCAACTCGGCGCAAACTTACCCTTAAAACGCCTCACTCCTTCGAAGTTGTAGAAGAGTGAAAAACAACCGGCAACGATCCGTGCCGCTTTCGACAGCAAGAAGTTATTGGGGATCTCAGGATCGACACTACCCTCCATGGCCATTGGCGCAGTGCCAAGCGTAGCAAGCGTGGCGCCATCACGTCTCAGGAAATCGAGTACCTCGACAACGAGAAGGTCGGTGGTTCCATTCGGGGACTCCGGCCGTCGCAATACATCTTCAAGGTACCAGCCATCACGCGCAGGAATGGGGCTGGCAGCAAGAAAGCCGACCAATCTTCCGGTCGAGTCGCGCGCTGTGAAATACTTCTTCCTTTCTTTGTGTTGGAACATATCAACCGCGAAGAGCCAGCCGAATTTAATCGCACTACGGCGCGTGGTAAGCCAACTCTTGCAAAGGCAGGCCGTTTCCCTAATCAGCTTTTCATCGACGTTGACTACTCTCGTCACTCGCACACCGGCGCGACGGGCCTGGTTCACACCGGCTCGCGCTTTCTTCGCACGATCACCACGAGGAGCCCAGGTTGCCAGATCAAAATAGGGTGCCGACCCAATCTTGACTGCTCGAAGGCCCAATCGATTACTGTGCTTTGCAAACTGGTGAGTGGCAGGCATGAATCCAACAACGCGGCCCTGAGCGCGGGCCGTCCGTACAAAGCAAGCTGCCACATCAACAAGATTCTCCACACTTGCAAGAGGGTCTCCAGGCACCAACCACACTTTGCCAAACTCGTTGTAGGTCACAGCTCCCTCCGTCTCTCGACAGGACCAGAGATGTGCTCCTGGGCCAATACCAACGAGAGCGTGAGCGTTGTAACCATACAACTGCTGAAGGCAAGAAAGCTCTACACTTGGATCTGGAAGAATGACGCTATAAGCCCGGCGGATGCGGAGTTGAAAGTAGCGCCCGGCAACGCCGACGCCGCCACCGGCAGCAATCAACCACAGATGCTGAATGAAGAAATGGAAGAAGATCACTCCTTACTACGAACTTCGCGGCTCTGGGGTAAAAGGCGGGGTTCTAAGAGAACTAATAAGCCAAGCCGACTGTGAAGTCAACCGTACAAACGATGATGTCGCGAGCCGTTAACAGCGAGAATCTGCCGAGGTGGGGGACTATGGGAGTGATCCAGTTCCATGCCTTGCGAATCCGGCGGTGAACCACGGTGTTTTTTCTCTCACTGTCGGAGACCATGCCATCACGGTGGCACTGTGTGCGAAAAGGCCACAAGTGCCATGAACAAACAGATTGGCAGAATGGAGGCGTTCATTTTATGCGGAAGGAAACGAGGAGGTAACACCGCTTCGCGATTTTATCGAGATCAAGATATATATAGTTAGGCATCACTATGGGCACCACTTATCGCTTCATCGAAGAGCCAAAGGCCAACTCTGAAGTGCTTCTCTGGTTTCGGACCCTCACCGAACCTCCTTCAGAGACGCCAACCGAAC
>DATHUN010000011.1:0-3771 GCA_035462205.1 Anaerolineales bacterium | reverse complement strand
CCCTTCTCCCTTCTAAGAAATGGCGGTTCTTCGTGGTCTTCACTACCGATTGATATGTACCAGACCAATGATGATGTTGTGGTGAAGGCTGTTGTGCCTGGTTTCCGACCGGATCAGGTACAAATTAGCGTTACGGGAGATGTGCTGACGATCCGAGGCGAAGTGAAACAGGAAGAGGAAAATAAAGAACGAGCCTGGCACATCCGTGAGCATCAATTTGGTTCCTTTGAGCGCGCGGTCTCGCTTCCTGTCAGCGTGATCTCGGATAAAGCCACTGCTGAATTCGAGAATGGTGTTCTGACCATTACTCTGCCGAAAGCAGAAGAGGTCAAACCAAAAGCGATTACTATCAAGGCAAAATAGGTATTTGCAGGAGGGTGAGGTCTGCAAAGCCTAATCCAATAGCCGTCATATGACGGTAGCCTCTTCCTTATAATCGCCGCTGCAGCGATCCGACTTTCATTTGGTTCGTTGCAGCGGTTTGGATTTACTAGTTTCACCGTGTATTCTGAAGCGGCATGATCTGGCTAGCATTTGCACAAAATAAGTCCAAGTTCCTAAACTTGCATGCTAAATAAGGCATCAACCCTCTTGGGAATAAAGACTCTTTTAGAAAAATTCACCCCGGTTTTCCGTGGTAAAATACCGACCGCACGCGGGAGTCGCCAAGTGGTAAGGCATCAGCCTTCCAAGCTGATATCCGCGGGTTCGAATCCCGTCTCCCGCTCTGATTCTTCCGTGTCAGGTGTCAAGTATCGGGTGTCACGTGACACTGAGATATCTGACACCTGATACTCTTTCTGGGGCCCATGGCGCAGTGGTTAGCGCAGGCGACTCATAATCGCTTGGTCGGAGGTTCGAATCCTCCTGGGCCCACTGATTTTGCCCTCTTATAAGTAAGGGTTAGGTATACCTTACACAGAAAACCATGATGAATTCGGTTGAGGTTTTTGTACACTACAGGCATAACCTCCAAGTACAACGGCGCACGGAAGCGGTCGCCCGCGAACCGGGTTTATTATAAGTGCAAGAGAAAGTACGGCTCAATTTCCCTCCCTCTCGACAATTCAAGATAACACTTGATACAACACCAAAGTGTCTACACAGCGACACCTGGTGCAGCTATAGTATTTTTATGCTGAGCAAACAGCCCGGCAAGGAAACATTCAGCAATCCCAAATCAGAAATTGATCCGGATGGGACGCATGGTCTATCAGAACAGGGTCAAATTAGACAACCATTGTCCTAAAAGGGCGTATTAAAGGTTATCACCTAAACATTTTCAAGTCCCGCAATGTTAGGAGCATAAGTTATATGAGCCAAAACGATCAAATGGGTGGCTACCCTCCAGGTGAAGATATTTGTCGTCCGATGACTGGTGCTAAGTATCTTGAAAGCCTACGTGACCAACGTGAGGTTTGGATTTATGGGGAACGGGTTAAAGATGTCACCCTACACCCCGCCTTTCGCAACCAGGCTCGCATGGTCGCCCGCATGTACGATGCCCTGCACGATCCTCGGACAAAAGCACAGTTAACCTGCAAAACGGATACAGGATCCGGTGGAACGACCCATCGCTTCTTCACAGCCAGCCATAACGTCGACGAGATGGTGGCGGCCCGCGATGCCATCGCCGCCTGGGAGCGCATTGGCTTTGGCTGGATGGGACGCAGCCCGGGATTTATGGCTGCTTTTACAGGCATGTTAGGCCCGAACGCTGAGTTTTTTGACCCTTATCAAGCCAATGCCCGTCGTTGGTATACAGAAACGCAAGAGAAAGTTTTATTCTTTAACCATGCCCTCACCACGCCGCCCGTGGACCGCCGTTTGCCACCCGATGAAGTAGAGGATGTGCATCTCCATGTGGTCAAAGAGACCGATGGAGGTCTGATTCTCAGTGGAGCCAAAAATATCACAACGAACTCCACGTTGAGCAATTACAGTCTGGTTGCCAGTGACGGGGTTCGTTTTATCAAGAAGAAAGATTTCGCCCTCATTTGTATTGTTCCCATGAACGCTGCCGGTATCAAATTGATCTGCCGCCCTTCTTATGAAATGACGGCCGGTCTGCTCGGTACACCCTTCGACTACCCGCTTTCCAGCCGCTTCGATGAGAATGACGCCACGTTCATTTTTGATAACGTTTTTGTGCCGTGGGAAAATGTACTGGCATACGGTGATCTGGCAAAGTGTAATACGTATATGCAGTCCACCGGCTTTTATCATCGAGGTGGCTTGCAGACTTGTACCCGCCTGGCTGTAAAGCTGGATCTGATCGCCGGCCTGGTCATCAAAGCGGTTGAGACCACAGGAACGGATGAATTTCGAGGGGTACAAGTAAACGTTGGCGAAGTTTTGAACTGGCGGCACTTAATGTGGGCGTTAAGCGATGCAATGGCTCGCACGGTTACCCCTCACAATGATGCAGTTGTGCCTAACTTAGAGTATATGATGGCCTTCCGCATGATGGGGGCGATGGTGTATCCCAAGATCAAAGAGATTGTCCACAACATTGTCGCCAGTGGGCTCATCTTCCAGCCTTCCAGTTCCCGTGATTTTCAATCGCCAGAGCTGCGTCCTTACCTGGATAAGTATATGTCCAGTTCTACGGGTGATGCGGTTGAGCGGGTTAAGATTATGAAAATGTTGTGGGATGCTATCGGTACCGAGTTCGCCGGCCGCCATGAATTGTATGAGCGTAACAATTATGGAAATCATGAAGTCATTCGGATGCATCCACTATTTGAAGGGCGCGATAACGGTACGGTAGAGGAACTTAAAAGCTTTGTGGAAGCTTGTATGGCAGATTATGACCTGGATGGTTGGACCTCTCCTGACCTGATCCATTCAGATGACAGCAATTTTGCAGCGAAAAATTCAGGGAAAAGCGGCCATGGTGTACCCCATAAAGCCGTTGCCGAAGATCGTCTCGTAGGGGAACGCCATCAACTTTCGGTCGAATGGAATGACAATCAAACCCCTGCCTCGCCGGCGGTGCAGGCCGATACTCCAGCGGATAAGTGCGTTCATCACTTATTTGAGCAGCAAGTGGAACGTTCCCCCGATAACATTGCCGTTGTCTTCCCTGGCACCGCCCGCCAGGGCAGGTGTGGCAACGAACAACTAACCTATCGGGAACTCAATCAGCGAGCCAATCAACTGGCCCACCATTTGCAAAAATTGGGTGTAGGTCCCGAGGTGTTGGTTGGCCTTTGCGTGGAACGCTCCCTCGAGATGGTGGTGGGGCTGTTGGGCATTCTCAAGGCAGGAGGGGCCTATCTACCGCTTGACCCCAATTATCCACCAGAGCGGTTAGCCATGATGTTAACCGATGCTCAGCCCCTGGTCTTGCTGAGCCAAAGTCATTTACTGGATAGGTTGCCAGACACCTCCGCGAAGATTATTACTTTGGATAAGGATTTGGCGACCGACGAACCCCTGACCAATCCGACGAGCACCCTCCAACCGGATCACCTGGCATATGTGATTTATACGTCCGGTTCAACCGGTAGACCCAAAGGAGTGCAGATCGTTCACCGGGCTTTAGCCAATTTTCTGACCTCTATGCAGCAACGACCCGGGCTGACAAATCATGACGTTTTCGTCGCGGTAACAACCTTGTCCTTCGATATTGCGGCTTTAGAAATCTATCTGCCTCTCATTGTGGGGGCCAAACTCATCATCGCTCCCCAGGATTCTGTGGCGGATGGTTCTCGTTTGCGGAATTTACTGCAGGACTCCAATGCCACAGTCATGCAAGCAACCCCCATA
>DATHUN010000010.1:0-5688 GCA_035462205.1 Anaerolineales bacterium | reverse complement strand
TTTGTTTTTCGATGGCATAGCGTGCCGAGGAATAGTGCTGCTCGAACAGGTCAATATTGAGTTGCGCGGCCGAGGATATATGCTCGATGTTGACGAACCATCCACCCGGATTGAGCAGCGCGTAGATTTCCGTATAAACGTGGCGTTTACGGAAATCAGGTTGGTGGTGGACTGAGTAGCCCGACACCACTGCGTCAAACGGCCCATAAGTTTGCATCTTGTTGATCCAGGCGGGATCACCATAATCGAGGTTCTCGAACGCAAGCTGTCGTGAATACCCGGCAAGTTGTGTGCGCGCCTGCTCCAGCATAGGCTGCGAGAAATCCACGAGCACACCGCGGGCGGACGGGTATTCCCCAAGAATTGCCGCGGCAAGGATGCCGTCTCCGCAGCCCAGATCGATAAACGATTCGATCGGCTGCTTCCCAGATTTGAGAATTGCCATCATCACGCCGATTTGTTCCTGCGCCAAGGGAATGGCAGCTCGGTAGGAAAGAAAGCGGTTGACAATCGCGGGCAGTTTCCAGATTTCGTCCGTGACCATGGTTAGCTCAGCATCGTCCTGACATCTGTGACCACACCGTGGATGGCGGTCGCGGCGGCTGTCAGCGGCGAGGCAAGGAAAGTTCGACCGCCCTTGCCCTGACGACCTTCAAAGTTGCGATTACTTGTCGAAACTGCATACTGTCCTGGCTGCAGCTGATCGCCATTCATCGCAATACACATCGAACAGCCAGCCTCGCGCCACTCCGCACCAGACTCTTTGAATACCTGATCCAAGCCTTCTTGTTCCGCCTGCTTCTTTACATCTTGTGAGCCAGGGACAACCATGACCCGCGTTCCATTCGCGACTTTGCGTCCTTTCAGTAGGGATGCTGCCAATCGCAAATCCGAAATGCGTGAGTTGGTACAGGATCCGATGAAGACCACGTCCACTTTTTGACCGAGCAAGGATTGACCGGGTTGCAACCCCATATAGGTTAAGGCTTTCTCGTAAGCGGCGCGCTGTGATGCGTCGCGGCAAGAATCGGGTGTGGGAACTCGATCGGTGATTCTCATTCCCATACCGGGATTTGTGCCATAGGTGATCATCGGCTCCAACTCGGAGGCATCCAGAGTAATGGACTTATCATACATGGCGCCTTCATCCGACGGCAGCATTCGCCATTCGGAAACTGCCCGATCCCATTGCTCGCCTTGCGGAGCGAATTCCCGTCCGTATAGATATTCAAAGGTCGTGTCATCGGGAGCGATCATCCCCGCCCGCGCGCCGCCCTCAATGGACATGTTACAAATGGTCATGCGCTGTTCCATGGAAAGCCCACGAATGGCATTGCCGGTATATTCAAAGACATGACCCGTTCCGCCACCCACACCAATCCGGGCGATCAGCGCAAGAATGATATCTTTGGCAGAAACGCCCTGGGGTAAAGACCCATGTACGCGCACTTCGTAGGTCTTCGGTTTCTTTTGTAACAGACACTGTGTTGCGAGCACATGTTCCACCTCGGACGTGCCAATACCAAAAGCGAGCGCGCCAAAGGCTCCGTGCGTTGCCGTGTGACTGTCGCCACAGACAATGGTCATGCCAGGTTGCGTTCGTCCCAATTCGGGACCAATAACGTGCACAATCCCGCGGTGTGGACTATTGAGGCCGTGCAGTGTGATTCCAAACTCGGCGGCATTCGTTTCCATTTGCTTGATCTGCGCCGCGGCCAAAGCGTCCGCAATCGGAACATCGAGCGGAGTCGTGGGGATGGAATGGTCCATGGTGGCGAGAGTCTTATCGGGTCGGCGAACCTTAAGTCCGCGCTGGCGTAGGCCGGTGAATGCCTGCGGCGAGGTCACTTCGTGGACGAGATGCAGGTCGATGTACAGGACAGCTGGGGAGTCGGGTTGTTCGGTGACAACATGCGAGTCCCAGATTTTTTGGAATAAAGTCTTTGGGATAGTTGGCATGTATGTCATTGCGAGTCTCCGAGAAGCCATCCTCTCACAGTGGCATAATTAATTTCAGAAGTGTCGTTCTCATTCATAAGAGAAACGGGAATCGTCTGGAACTCAAGAACCGCCTGAGCGGCTGATTTCTCGAGAACGTTTTGATCCCTAAATTGTAGGCTCATTGTGATCTCTCTTTTTATCCAAGCATGACACCATGTGTGTGATTTTCGTGCATCGGTTGCACCCCTTCGGTTTGGGCAATGATCAACTTATTGAGCGCATTGAGGTAGGCCTTTGCACTGGCGACGATGATGTCCGTGTCCGCGCCGTGGCCGCCAAAGACGCGCTGGTACAGCACTTCGCTTTGGGCATCCATCGTGTGCAGCCCATTTTCACCCTGTATGCGGACCGTAACCTCGCCCAGCGCATCGATGCCTTCGGTGATGGCGTGCACATTGAACTCCAACAGGGTGTTCGGCACTTTGATGATGTGGTCGATCGCCTTGTATGCCGCGTCTACCGGACCGGATCCCATCGCGGCATGCGTCTGCACTTTCCCATCGGGACCCTTCAAACGAATCGTGGCGGTGGGCATGCCAAATGTTCCGCAGGTGACTTGCATGTCTTCCAGGTAATACACATCGCGCGGTCGATAGAACTCGTCGGCGATGATGGCTTCCAGGTCGGCATCCACGATCACTTTTTTACGATCGGCAACTTCCTTGAAACGCGCAAAAGCCTTATCCAGTTCAAATTCATCGAGCGAGTGTCCCATTTCAGCGAGACGATTGCGCAACGCGTGCCGACCAGAATGTTTACCCAACACAAGCTTGGTTTGATTCACGCCCACATCTTCCGGGCGCATGATCTCGTAGGTGGTCTGGTGCTTCAGCATTCCATCTTGATGAATGCCCGCTTCATGGGCAAATGCATTCGCACCCACGATCGCTTTGTTCGGCTGGACGACCATTCCCGTGTAATTGCTGACGAGCTTGCTGACGCGCGAGAGCTGCTGCGTTTCGATTCCCGTTTCCAAGTTGAAAATTGGTTTACGAGTCTTCAACGTCATCACCACTTCTTCGAGCGAGGTGTTGCCGGCGCGTTCCCCAATTCCGTTAATCGTGACCTCTGCCTGCCGCGCACCGGCACGGATCCCTGCCAGCGTGTTGGCCGTCGCCATGCCCAGATCGTCATGGCAATGGACAGAGATGGTGATGCCATCATGCATGCCAGGCGTGTTTTTGATAATGCCATCGATCAGGGCAAAATATTCTTCCGGCGTGGTGTACCCAACCGTATCCGGAATATTCAACGTAGTTGCTCCGGCTTTGATGGCTTCGCCCAGGACAACGTATAAAAATTCCGGGTCAGACCGCCCTGCATCCTCGGGACTGAATTCCACATCGGCGCAGAAGGACCGGGCATACGCAACCATTTCAGAAACCCGCTGCACAACTTCCTCCGGATCCATCTTTAATTTGTGCTTCATGTGGATGGAGGAGGTCGCGAGAAATGTGTGGATGCGCGGCTTGGCGGCACCCTGGATGGCTTCCCAGGCCTTATCGATATCGGATTTATTTGCACGTGCTAACCCTGCGATCACCGGTACCTTCGTCTCCGGCTCACCCACAGGCGGACAGCCCACTTCAAGCGCAATCCTACGGACAGCTTCGAGATCATCTGGGGAAGCTGCGGGGAAACCCGCCTCGATAATGTCCACGCCCATACGTGCCAGGGAACGAGCTACTTCGAGCTTCTCTGCAGATGTCATCGTCGCGCCGGGAGATTGTTCGCCGTCGCGAAGAGTTGTGTCGAAGATCTTGACGTAATTATTCATGGTTACCTCTTATGTCACGCTTATAGCGTGACCTACTTCTTCCAGTTTTCGGGTCTCAACGACCTGACCGCAGCACCTGCCTGCCACATTTCCGAGTCGCGCATCGCCTTGAGCTCTTTATCAAGTTTGACGCGGTAATCAGGATCACTATTCTTTTCCAGGACGATACGCGTCTCGACACCGCTGGTAACACTTTGATACAAGGTATCGAAGACCGGTGCAACCGCGTCCCGGAACTTATCCTTCCAGTCTAATGCACCGCGTTGGGCAGTGGTGGAACAATTAGCGTACATCCAATCCATTCCATTTTGACCGACGAGACGAATCAACGATTGGGTCAATTCTTCGACAGTTTCGTTGAACGCTTCCGATGGGGAATGTCCATTCTTGCGCAGGACGTTGTACTGTGCTTCCATCACGCCGGCGAGGGCGCCCATCAAGACACCGCGCTCACCAGTCAGATCGGAATACACTTCATTTTGAAATGTCGTCGGGAATAAGTACCCCGCGCCGATGGCGATCCCCAGGGCAATTGTGCGTTCGTAGGCGCGGCCGGTTGCATCCTGTTGGATGGCAAAGCTGGCATTGATTCCCGAGCCATCCAAAAAATTTGTGCGGACGCTGCGCCCGGATCCCTTCGGCGCGACCAAAGCCACATCCACATGCGGAGGCGGGATCACGCCGGTATCATCTTTGAACGTGATCGAGAATCCATGCGAGAAATACAGCATGTCGCCTTCATCGAGACATTCTACTATCCTCGACCACTGAGAACGCTGACCGGCATCGGACAATAAGTATTGAATGACTGTTCCTCGCTCAGCGGCTTCCTCGACAGAGAACAGCGTCTGACCCGGAACCCAGCCATCTTCGAGTGCCTTGTTCCAATTCTTCGTGCCTTCGCGCTGCCCCACGATGACTCTGACACCGTTGTCGCGCATATTCATCGCCTGGGCCGGTCCTTGCACGCCGTAACCGAGTACGGCAACAACTTCGTCCTTCAATACCTCGCGCGCCTTCTCCAATGGGAATTCGTCGCGGGTCACCACTTCCTCTTCCACACCACCAAAATTGATTTTTGCCATAAGTGCTCTCCTTGTAAGGATGTCATTGCGAGGGCGGCGTACTTCCGCCCGAAGCAATCTCACTATTTTGATAAAAGCTTTTCATTGCAGGTGCGATGAGATTACTTCGTCACGTCGCTCCTCGCAATGACAAATTACGGTGCCATCTCCGCCAGTTCCATCACATCTTCATAGCGATTGCCGTTGGTCCCCGCCACGCGGCGGACGCCGTCGTTGACGCCACGCGTCATGGCAATTTTACCGGTCCGTACCACTTCTACGATTCCGATCGGGCGGAGTAACTCAATCATGCTTTCGATCTTGTCCTCCGTGCCGGTGATCTCCACGATCAGGGAATCGGCCGCCACATCCACAATGTGAGCCCGGAAAATTTCCGCCAGCCCGTTGACCTCGGCGCGGCGTTCGGGTCCGACTCGTACTTTGATCAGCGCCAGATCGCGGGTGACTGAAGGTTGATGTGTCACATCCTGCACATCAATCACATTGACCAGCTTGTAGAGATTCGCTTCAATGCGATGGGCATCAATGTCTCCATTCGGGCAATCTACGACGACCGTGATACGCGAGACGTTAGGGTCTTCGGTGCGCCCGGCTGCCATGGATTCAATGTTGAAGTTGCGTCTTCGGAACAAGGATGCAACGCGGTTCAGAACGCCGGGTTTGTTTTCTGCAAGTGCGATAAAGGTGTAGTTCATTTCAGTTCTCCTTATTTCCTGTCATTGCGAGTGGCGAAGCAGGCTTCGGCTCCGCGCGACGATCTCATTCAAAAGTAATTGCCATTTAGGAGGCGATTGCTTCGTCGAGCTACACTCTCCTCGCAATGAC
>DATHUN010000009.1:0-4151 GCA_035462205.1 Anaerolineales bacterium | reverse complement strand
CACTTCCTTTTCGGCGAAGACTAAAACTCTTCCCGTTTCGGGGTCAATTTTGGCTTCTACGTGCTGCGCCGTGGACGCGTTGACAGCCCGTCGATAGGCCGAAACCATCGCGGACTCGATTGCTCCCAGGATCACATCCTTGGAAAGTTGTTTTTCTTCTATTACTTCGTTAAAAGCCAGGGCAAACTCGTTCTTTGGCATGCTAACTGCTCCGTTAACTCCTACCGCGTGTTTATTAGTAACTAAACTTCGGGTTGATTTTGTAAGCCTAAATCAGATCCCAAGCTAGGCTAATTATGCGGCACTGTGTATTACAAGCAGAAAAGTGGGGGTTGCCCACTTCTCGGTGCGTGCGGTCATCAATTCGTACAGAAATATTGTAGCATAGGCAATTAAAAGATGCAAGATATAATACCCGCCATGTCACAACGGAACTTCGATAAAGCAGCATTACGCGGCGAACCATCCTATGTCTGGCGCGCAGGTCAGCAGCGACGGCTGGAGATGATCGTCGGTGCGGCCAGAGACCGTATCCAAGGACAAATTCTTGAAAACGGATGCGGAGTTGGCATGTATGTGGCACATCTCTCCTCTTTCGGGGGCAACGTCATTGGCTTGGAATATGACTTCGAGCGCGCTGCAGAAGCACATGTCAACGCGCCGGATATCCTAAACGCCGCGGGAGAATTCCTCCCATTCCCTTCTTCAATATTTGACTTGATCCTTAGTCACGAAGTGATCGAACACGTCCAGGATGACCGCCTGGCAATCTGTGAGATGGTCAGAACGCTACGAAATCCTGACCGCGCGTCGGGGAAGTCTGGCGGACGAATTGCTCTTTTCTGCCCCAACCGCGGCTATCCGTTTGAGACGCATGGAATTTATTGGAATGGCAAATATCACTTTGGGAACAAGCTGTTTGTAAACTACTTACCACGCAGTCTACGTGACAAACTTGCACCGCATGTACGTGTGTATTCGACAAAGGATCTACAGAAACTCTTTGAGGGTTTACCTGTTAAGTTTATTGAACGCACAGTAATTTTCGGTGCTTATGACAACATCATCGCCCGATTTGGTCCACTTGGAAAATTTCTGCGTGGCATCTTACAATTTTCAGAAAGAACTCCCCTGAAAATATTCGGCTTGTCTCACTTCTGGGTTGTCGAGAAGATAGACGGATAGATGCTGAAAATTGTTGGGCTGCTAATACTTCACATTGTTTGCATTTATTTCCTCTGGCTATTGTGGAAGGATAAGAATGACGCAGAGAAGCGCGGTGGAGCACTTACGAAAATGGGATATATAACAAAGACCAAATCTCCACGCTTGTTCCGCTTTTCCATTTGGGTGGATTTTCTTGTTTTATTATTTCTGTATATTCTGTTGGCCATTTATTCGCTTGGACTGGCTTTCCAATCAGAGATATAGCGCTTTCCTTATGAGGCAAACGTGACACAGATCCGCACCAAATCCGAATTGATCAGTGCACTCAAGGATTCCAACTTGCGTGCAGAAGACTGGTTTCTCAAAATCCCCGCTGACGAATTTTTCACGCGGCATGGAGAGGTGTGGTCCCCATCTGACAATGTGGATCATATGATCAGGGCCGTAAAGCCCATCACCAAAGCCTTGAATTTACCGAAAATCACTTTAGAGGCAATGCTGGGAAAAGCGGAAAAACCATCTGTGTCGTATGAGGAACTTTGCAAAATCTATCGCGATGAGCTCGCTAAGGGTGCACTGGCATCCGGACGCTATCTCCCCGATCAGGAATCGCCTTCCGAAAATGCCGAACAGAAAAAGAAGGATTTATTACAGCAATGGTCAACTGCCAGCGATGAACTTGTTTCCGTGGTCGAACTTTGGGATGAAAATGATTTGGACAATTATTTACTTCCTCATCCCATCCTTGGAAAGCTGACCGTCCGCGAGATGATCTTTTTTACTATCTATCACAATTTGCGACACGCCAGTCTGGCTGGCGACTAAACAGAGTTGTTTGTGAAGTACTATAATGAACCCTGCCAACATGCAGGGTTCTTCTTTTCTATCCCAGTTTTCGAAATATCTACTTGCATTTCTGCTGATTGCCACGATTACGGCTGTCTTCTTTGTCCTCCGTGACGTTTTTCTTGACACCACACTTGTCGCTTTGCTCTACTTGATACCTCTGGGGATTATTACGGCACGTTGGGGACTGGGGCCCGGCATCATGAGCGCCTTCCTCACATTCCTGACCTTCAACTATTTTTTCATCGAACCGCACTACACCTTCACAGTGCATCGTCCCACGGATATCGTGATTTTGGTTGTATTTCTGATTGTCGCGGTTGTGATTAGCCAACTGGTTGGACGCGCCCAGGCTGGGCTCGCTGCAGCAACTGCCCGCGAACGCGAGGCCACCCAGTTATATGAATTGAGCACGGCCCTGACGGGTTTGCACGAAGACCGTGCCATTGCCCAGATTCTTGCAAAACAGATCCATGCAGTTGCCCAAGGCGAACGTGTGGAACTAAATATCACCGGCAGCCGGGCATTTCGTTTTCGGCTGCCAGAAAACAACATACCCCAGCGTCCACCGGAGTTAGTTATCCCCATTGAAGCTGCACGCGGGATGCTCGGAGAGATTCGGCTTTGGAGAGCGCAGCCCAGCATATCACTTAGCGAGAAGCGGCTGTTCCAGACGTTCGCCAGCCAGGGTGCCTTGGCATTGGAACGCGCCTGGCTGGCGCAGGCCGATTCCAGGGCACAAGTTTTGGAAGAAAGCGATCGATTGAAGTCCGCAATTTTGTCTTCGGTCTCGCACGAGTTACGAACGCCGCTCTCCACGATCAAAGCGGCGGCTTCGAGTTTGCGCGGCCAAGAGGTGAGTTGGGATTCACCAGCTCGTACAGAGTTGATCGCCGCGATTGACGATGAGGCAGATCATCTGAATTGGTTAGTCGGCAATTTGCTGGATATGTCCCGCATTGAATCTGGAGCGCTGAAGCCCAAGCGCGAATGGAACATCTTGCCGGAAATTATTGGCGGTGTGATCGCAAGAATGAAACACCTTGCTGTCGACCACGAACTGAAAATTGATATTCCTGAAACGTTGCCGCTGATTCCGGTCGATTATGTGCAGATGGAACAGGTCTTTACGAACTTGATCAGTAACAGTCTAAAGTATGCGCCTGCAAATACCACGGTTTCGATACGCGCCCGCGTCGAAGGGGAAACGGTGCAGGTGCAAGTGAGCAACCAGGGACCCCAAGTCCCGCCTGAACATTTGGAGCGGATTTTCGATAAGTTTTACCGCGTCACAGCTGCGGATCGGGTGACCGGTACGGGCTTGGGGCTTTCCATCTGTAAAGGAATCATCGAAGCTCACGGTGGCCATATCGGGGCGGAAAATTTACCCGATGGACTGGCATTCAACTTCACATTACCACTGACTTGGGATGGGGAAAAACCTCCCCAACTTCCCATAGAGCCGGAGGCGGAATGAGCAACGCGCCACACATCCTGGTCGTCGACGATGAACCGCAAATCCTTCGTGCTATCCGTACCATTCTGACCGAAAAGCAGTTCCGCGTCACAACAGCCAACCACGGCGAAGAAGGTCTCACGCTCGCCGCTACAATGGAACCCGACTTAATCATTCTCGATCTGGGTTTGCCTGATATGGATGGCGTAGAAGTCTGCACGCGTCTGCGCGAATGGACGCAAATTCCTATTATTATTCTTTCCGTTCGTGACAGTGAGCGCGATAAAGTTGCAGCGCTCGATATGGGCGCGGATGATTATCTCACCAAGCCGTTTGGCATCGAAGAGCTACTGGCACGCGTGCGGGTCGCTCTACGTCACGCGGCGAATCGCAAGGGCGAGCAAAGTAAAGTGGTGAAGGCCGGACCTCTCAACATTGATCTCGCCTGGCACATCGTCAAGCGCGGTGAAGAGGAAGTTAAGCTCACCGGAATTGAATATAAACTACTTGCTTATTTGGCTGCCAATCATGGTCGTGTGCTGACGCATCAAAGTATTCTTTCGCATGTATGGGGACCGGCCGACGCAGATCACACGGAATACTTACGCGTGTACATGCGCCAGCTCCGGAAAAAGCTGGAGGAAGATCCGGAACGCCCGCAATATATCCTCACCGAGCCGGG
>DATHUN010000008.1:0-2976 GCA_035462205.1 Anaerolineales bacterium | reverse complement strand
GGCGGGATTCGAATACCATCCCCTCAATGGGGACGCGCTAACCTAAAAGTAAAACGCCCCGAAGCGGAGCGTTTTTATGGCGGAGAGGGCGGGATTCGAACCCGCGAACCTTTGTGGGTTACACGCTTTCCAAGCGTGCGCGCTAAGCCGGACTACGCGACCTCTCCAAATCAAGCGGGCAGATTATACCAGAATATGATAGGGGTGGGCAGCCACCCACCCCTATGCATTAATTCTCCAGCGCGCCCTGATTGATCCAATCCACGATCAACTGGATTTGAGGCGGTGTGAGCTTCGGACCACGCTTCGGCATTTTCTGGTTGATAATGAGTTCCGCCAGCTTGCTGTGATCCGCATCGTTAGGAACAACGACCGCGCCATTTTTGGAACCCGCAAGCAGATCACTATAGGTCTTCAGGCTCAAATCTTCCTCGGTCCGATCCCCACCATGACAATTCACACAGCGACTTTCTAAAATCGGCAACACATCGTTTGTAAAGCTGACCGTCGCGCCTGTGGCTGGCTCAGAGGTGGGTGAACTCTCCGCGGCGGGCGCGGATGTTTCTGTGGCAACTGGCGCGCTCGTTGCTGCTTCTGTTGGCTGCGTAGATGTCATCGCCGGAGCCACGGCCTTGGTCGGCAGTGAAATGGGAGCCGAGGTTGCCGGGCTTGCACAAGCCGATAACAATCCCACCAGCAAAAGTAGTACAAAGACTTTCACCTTCATAGAAACCATTCGTTAAATCTCTCCTAAAACCCGTATAAAATAACGCCGCCCAGAAATGCGAGTACCAGTGCAATCGCGAAACAGACACCATAGGATGCTATATAGAAAAAGTGATTGGATTTTTCGAACAGATCTGGGTTGCGATAACGGACAATACTGATTCCGGCCGTCAGGATAAATAAGATGATGGCGAGCACAATTTTTACACTGGCATTGGGCGCGTCGCCGACATAGTTCTTGATATTATCCAGATAACCGGTGATGCCTGCTGCAATCGTGCTGATGGAAGCTAGAGCGATGTTAGCAAATGCGGTTTGTTCGAGCGAGGCGCTCTTTCTCCAATAGGCAAGCAGGATAAAAAGAAAAGCGGATCCGGTCAGAGCGATGGGAAAATGTACGACCATCGGATGGGTAGGATGGACCTGCGTCAGTGCATGAATGACGCGGTTAATGAACTCCATATTTCTCTCCTTGTTGGGCTTGGACGCTCGTGTGCCTGATTTTATAAGACCCTGGTGTTCCAGGGTCTTATGCCTTATTTGATCGTGCTATTGCCTTGTCAGACGCCATTCGAGCGCCTAGTATTACCTCGACCTATCCCAGGAAATTACTCCTCGGTTTTGGTCTCGGTGGTTTCCACCTTGGTATACGTCTCGGCAGGCGGCGTCGGATTTACAGTTGTGGTGGTTTCTCTCGTCAAGCGCCAGCCGCTGCGTGTGATGAGCATATAGAGCGCCCAAAGCACCAGCGCCCAAAATGCCAAGCGCAATAAGAAGAAAAGCGGGGATAAGATGCCAAATCCCATGCCGCGCGGCATCATGCCAAATCCATGCCCGAATCCATGGCGGAAGCCGAAACCATCTCTGGGCATACCAAATGGCCCAACGTTCGGGTGCCCCGGCGGGAGCTGTGCATTCCCGCCGGAAGATACCAGTGCACCCTGACGATAGCCGTACTGATAGCCAGCAAACCCTGCAGCGCCCAACGCGCCCAAGATCAAGATTATAGCAAGAAGGCTTAAGACAACTCGTTTCATTCTAGCTTCCTTTCATCCATGTTCCCAACTTTAACAGAATTGCATAAAAAAGCGGTGTGTAAATTGTGTGGAAATTATAAAGACTTATGAAATGTGAGATTTCGGCAAGCGGATGATGACTTGCAGACCTGCACCCGGCTTGGACTCTGCCGAGAGCTGACCGCCGTGCGCCTGGACAATCGATTTGGCGATCGCCAGTCCCAAGCCGGAGCCGCCATCTTCCCGCTGACGGGCCGAGTCTGTCCGGTAGAAACGCTCGAAGATGCGGTTGATATCCTCGCTGCGCAGCCCCGGTCCGCTGTCCTGCACGGATAGCTCGACCATATCTTTAACTTCTTTTGCAGCCAGGACAATCCTTCCACCTTCCGGCGTATGGCGCATGGCATTGTCCAAAATGTTCGTCAGGACTTGCGTCATTCGCCCAGGATCCACTTTGATCGTGGGAAGATTCGGAACGACATCCAAATCCAAAGCAATATTTTTCTTTTGGGTCTGGTACTGATACAGGGATGCAACTTCATGGAGCAGCCGCTGCGGCTCGATGGTCTGCAGTTGCATGCTCAGCTCGCCGGCATCCGCCAGGGAGAGCGTGCGCAGGTCATTGACCAGATGCTCCAGGCGTGTTGCTTCGTCACGGATGATCTCAAAATTTTCGCGCGAAGGCTGCAGCACACCGTCGTGCACCGCTTCGGCATGACCCAGGATCAGGCTCAGCGGTGTGCGCAGTTCATGGGCAATATCAGCCGTCATCTGTTTGCGAGTGTTGACCGAACGCAAAAGTTCGGAGCTCATTTTGTTGAACGCTTGTGCCAGTTCGCCCAGTTCATCATTCGACCGGACGGGCACCTGTTGTGACAGGTCGCCCTCCGAAACGGCATGCGTCGCCTGGGTCAGCTCACGAATGGGACGGGTGAGCGAGCGCGAAAGAAATACACCCAATAGCAAGGCGATCACCGCGCCGATTAGCGCGCCGTAAAACAATGTGATATTGATGCGCTCAATGAATTCCAATTCACGTGGTTGCCCCTCGAAGGGCTCAGGCAGGGGCACCAGGACGCCGACAACTTTGCCGTTCTCGGTAATCGCCACGCCATTTTTCAGATCAGACGAAGGAATTTGATCGCCTGTTCTATAGCGATCATTCGCGATGAGTACTTTTCCCGTCTGGTCGGTGAGTGTAAACGGCATTCTGCGCGGTGGTCCGCCGTGTGGA
>DATHUN010000007.1:0-5924 GCA_035462205.1 Anaerolineales bacterium | reverse complement strand
AACGTCCGGCTCTTTAACGACGCGCAGCAAGCCCGTGCTGCTGCCGAAGCAGCGAATGAGGCAAAGAGCTCCTTCCTGGCCACGATGAGTCACGAGATCCGCACCCCAATGAACGCAGTCATCGGCATGAGCGGTCTTCTGATGGATACCCAGCTTAACAAGGAACAGCGCGACTACGCCGAAACCATCCGCAACTCCGGCGATGCACTGCTCGCCATCATCAACGACATCCTCGACTTCAGCAAAATCGAAGCCGGCCGGATGGATGTAGAGCACCAGCCCTTTGACTTGCGCGAATGTGTCGAATCCGCGCTGGATTTAACCTCCGGGCGCGCCGTCGAAAAAGGACTCGATATCGCCTACCTGATGGACGATGATGTTCCGGTCGGTATCAAGAGTGATGTCACCCGCCTGCGGCAAATTCTGATCAACTTATTAAGCAACGCCATCAAATTTACCGATCGGGGTGAAGTGGTTCTCACCGTCCGCAAAGGCAAAGCCAAGGACGAAATTCAATTTACGGTTCGTGATACGGGCATAGGGATTTCCCAAAACCATATGGATCGCCTGTTCCAATCCTTCTCGCAGGCTGATTCCTCCACCACACGAAAATTCGGCGGCACCGGTCTGGGGCTGGCGATCAGCAAGCGTCTCGCCGAAATGTTGGGTGGCAAGATGCATGCCGAGAGTGAAGGTATTGGCAAAGGTTCCGCGTTTGTCTTCACCATCAAAGCGGAACCGGTCAAAGTTCCCGATCGCAAGGCCACGCGCGACATCAAGGGCATCCAGTCTGTGCTTCAGGATAAATGCGTTCTCATTGTGGACGATAACGCCACCAATCGTCGCATTCTCATGCTGCAAACGCAAAAATGGGGGATGTCGCCGCGCGAAACAGAACATCCCCATGAAGCACTAGACTGGATAAAAACCGGTGACGTATTTGATCTTGCCATCCTTGATCTGCAAATGCCCGAAATGGACGGCATCATGCTGACGCGCGAAATCCGCAAGCTGCGCGATGAAAAGTCGCTGCCGGTGATTTTGTTGACGTCCCTCGGCCGGCGCGAGATCGGCGCCGAGGATCTGAACTTCGCCGCCTATTTGACCAAGCCGCTCAAACCCTCGCATCTTTACGACGCCCTGGCAGGACTCTTCGCCAAGAGCCTGCTCTCCCCGAAAACGGAATCTGCCAAGCCCTTCATCGACGCACAATTGGGCAAACGACATCCCTTGCGCATCCTGCTTGCCGAGGATAACCAGGTGAATCAAAAGCTGGCCCTGCGCATCCTCGAGCAGATGGGCTACCGCGCCGATGTGGCGTCCAACGGACTGGAGGCAGTTGAATCGATTGAGCGCCAGGTCTACGACGTGATCCTGATGGACGTGCAGATGCCCGAAATGGACGGACTGGACGCAACACGCAGCATCCGTAAACTCGCAAATGTCACTCAGCCACATATCATCGCTATGACCGCTAACGCCCTCGAAGGCGACCGCGAGATGTGCATTGCCGCGGGCATGGACGATTATGTCAGCAAGCCCATCCGTATCAACGAGTTGGTAGATGCGCTGTTGAAAGCGGAGAGGAAATAGAAATAAGAGGAGAACTTCATGCCAACAATTGACCCAGCCACTTTTGAAGAACTCAAGCAAATGTCCGGAGGGGATTTCATCAACGAGTTGATCGATGCGTTCCTGGACGATGCTCCGAACATGGTCGAAAATATGCATAAGGCACTCGCCGCCAAGGACGTAGAGTCTTTTCGCAGAAATGCTCATTCGTTGAAGTCAAATGCCAATACCTTTGGGGCGGTGGAACTAGGTATCCTTGCCAGAGAATTGGAAATGATGGCAAAAGCAAACAACCTCGATATTGGAGACCGGCTCGAGGTCCTGAATGAAGCCTTGAATAAAGTGGCAACGGAATTAGAGGGAATGCGCGCATGAAATCCAGGCGAGAACCCGGTCACCTGCTGCTCGTGGACGACAACAAGGTTAATCGTATCCTCCTGTCGCGCGGACTCGAGAGTGATGGTCACAAAATAGAGATCGCGGAGAACGGACGGCAGGCACTGGAAAAGCTGCGCGCTACTCCTTTCGATCTAGTCTTGCTCGATATCGAGATGCCTGAGATGAATGGCTATGAAGTGCTGGAAGTCTGCCTGCAGGATTCCGAGCTGCGTGATATCCCGATCATCATGACCTCGTCTCTCGACGAGATTAACAGTGTGGTGAAATGCATCGAGCTGGGGGCGGAGGATTACCTCAACAAGCCGATCAATCCTATTTTGCTGCGGGCACGCGTCAATGCCAGTCTGGAAAAGAAACGCCTGCGCGATGAGCAACGCAAACTCTTCCGGACATTTGCCACGAAGGAAGTGGCCGATGAGCTGCTGAAGACAGGCTTTTCGCTTGGAGGCACGTTTGTCCACGCCAGCGTGATGTTTGCGGATATTCGCTCCTATACCAGCTATTCGGAACAGGAGGATCCCGCTGAGATCATTGATCTGCTCAATAACTATTTTGCGCTTATGTTCGACGCCATCACCGGATATCATGGCACCGTCAACCAAATGCTCGGTGACGGACTCATGGCGATTTTTGGCGCTCCGATCTACCGGGAGGATCATCGCGAAGAGGCGGTGCGAGCGGCGCTCGAAATGCTAACGCTACTCGACGGCTTCAACAAGGAACAAGCCATGCAGAACAAAACACAGGTGCATATTGGCATCGGCATCGCCACGGGCAGGATGATCGCGGGCTATACGGGCACGCAGCATCGTGCCACGTACACATGTGTGGGCGATACGGTGAACCTTGCAGCAAGAATCGAAGCGCACACGAAGGTGGTACAGAAACCGATCCTGGTTGACCAGTACACACAAGAAGGCTTGACTGGGGAAATTGCATGCGAGGCGCTTGGTCCGGTCATCTTCAAAGGAAAGCAGCAACCTGTCAACATTTTCGCCATCCAACACGAGTAAAAGTACAATCTTTTATAATGGGGAGCATGATCCGCGAGCGCCTGAACGATCGGAACGTGCCCCTCCTTTTTTTTCTCACCACGATTGTCGCTTACGGTTTGCTCCTGCCGCAAACAGGATTCTATTGGGATGATTGGCCCTTCGTCTGGATCGCAAAGTTTTTAGGGCCGAAAGAATTCCTGCCTGCATTTGCAAACGTGCGTCCATTTTTGGGACCGATTTTTTACGTGACAACCAGCCTGATTCCACCGGTCCCGATTTACTGGCAGCTCTTCGCGCTGGTCATACGCTGCCTTGCGGGACTTTTCGTCTGGTACATCTTCCATTTAATTTGGCCGCGGCACAAACAACAGACCTTGGTCATGGCACTGTTGTTCCTGGTATTTCCCGGATACAGCCAGCATTGGGTGGCGTTTACCCATATCAACCAGGAGTGGATCCCATTTCTTTTTTATTTACTTTCCTTTGGGTTTACAGCCAGAGCATTAAGGCATACCGATAAACTTCGTTCCAATACTTTAATCGCTCTCCTCTTTTTAATTGCTGGTGTTTTACCGACAGAATATTTTATTGGGCTGGAGCCGTTACGCCTGCTATTTATTTGGGTAATTATTTCAGAACGTATACAGCAATTTCGTCTGCGATTTTTTGAAGCTCTAAAGCACTGGATTCTTTACTTTTTGATCTGGCTGGCAAATCTGGCTTGGCTTTTTTATTATTACACCATGGGAACCTATCAGTCCTATGACATTGAAATCCCGGGGAAACAAATTTCTTTGTCACAGATCGTTTTTGGTATTGCAGATGCGATTTGGAAGGCAGGTATATATGTATGGATACAGGGTATTGTCTTAATCACAAAAAGCGTGCGTGCTCCCTCTTCCATTTTGGCGTTATTGCTGATTGTTCTCTCCTTGACCTTTTTTGTTTTCTATCTACGAGGGGTTGACATATCCAATCGAACGAAGAGCTTTGCATTTTATGCGCTGGTCATCGGCTCCGTCGGTATTGTACTGGGAAGATTACCATCTTTCGCGGCAGGATTGCCATTGACATTGCAATCGAGTAATGATCGCTTCATGATCTCCATGATGATCGGTGGCAGCTTGTTTATTGTTGGTTTGGTGGAATGGATCGTTTTGAAGGGTCAAATAAAGATATATATTTTTGCCCTATTGATCGCGCTGGGAATCGGACAGCAGTTTTTCAACGCCAACCTCTTTCGCAGAGATTGGCTCAAACAGCAGGAGTTTTACTCACAATTGGCATGGCGCATCCCTGCGATGAAACCGAACACACTGCTGATGACCGATCAATTGCCCGTCGATTATGAAACCGATCTCTCGTTTACCGCGCCGATTAATTGGATGTACGCCCCAGACTATCAACGTTCCCGTGTGCCATATGGTTTGATCTATACTGAGAAACGACTGGGAGGTTCGCTCCCCTCTTTGACAAGCGGTGAGCAAGTAAAAGTGTATCTACGAACTGTATATTTCAATGGATCCACGTCGCAAGCGATCGTGTTCTCTATGCCAAAGAATGGCTGCCTGCGTGTCTTGAGTCCCATATGGGGAGATGAAATTACATATGGCCGCCAATCAAGCTACCTCGTGAAAGCAATTCCGCTTTCGGATGAACGCTTAATTCTCACAGATACACATAGTTCTGCGAAATTGCCATTCTTAGGTGAAGCTAAACATACCTGGTGCTATTACTATACAAAGGCAGAGCTTGCACGTCAGCAGAAGGATTGGAAGCAGGCGATGCAGTTATTCAACGAAGCGACTTCCCTTGGATATCGTGCATCTGATCCATTTGAGTTATTGGTGTTCATCGAGACAAATGCAATGACAGGGGATATAAATGCCGCGGAGAAGCTTTCTAAGGAGGCGATGAGGGAGGATAAAGGAATCCGCAAGGGCTTGTGTCAAACTTGGAAACGGGTGCAGATTGACCGTTCCGCGCAGAGCGCAGATAATTCACAGGTGGATAGAATTTTGGCAGAATTTCAATGCGCGCCTTAATCCCTCTAATTTCCCATCCCATCGCTTGACGCGTTAAATGGGATGTGCTACCATCATTCAAACTTTGTTTGAGAGTGAGGAGATGCATTATGGCGAGAATGGAACGAGGCGCGCTGATCGCCGCCATCCTAATAGCGATTGCTGTCGTTACTTCTGCTTGTTTCAAGCCCTACTCAGAAGCGCCCAGTGTAACCGATACGCCGATCGGTGCAGGCAGTTTGTTTAATACCTCCCTTCCGCAACCAACCAACATGACCGACGTGCAGAATTTTGCAACGGGAACAGCGCTTGCCATCCAAAATGGTACAGCCGTAGTGGGAGTTGAGACTGCAACACCGATTGTGAATACAAATACAACGCCACTCGTGGGAGGAAACCCAAGTATCACTCCTACTTCGATTATTGCATTACCCACGAATGCGGTGACTACACCCACGGCAACCTTGGCTGTTGCAGTAACAAATCAGGGCTCAGGTCAGGTTTCGAATACGTCTGTGCCAGTGGGTTCTCGCCCGGCTACCTATACACTGCAAGAAGGTGAGTTTGTATATTGTTTAGCCCGTCGCTTTGATGTTGATCCAGGTCAAATATTATCCTTGAACGGATTAGCGGAAGGTACGACGATTTACCCAGGCACAGTATTGAAGATTCCACAAAGTGGAAGTTTTCCGGGAGCACGTGCCTTACGCAATCATCCCGCCACATATACAGCATCCGCCGGCGAAACCATTTATGGTGTTGCTTGTGAATTTGGCGATGTTTATCCCGATTCGATTGCAACAGCAAATGGGCTTTCGGTAGGCACAACACTTACATCTGGTCAGCAGCTGAGCATCCCTTAGCAGCTTTCAATACAGAGAAAGCCCAGGCAATTGCCTGGGCTTTTGTCTTATACTTTCACATCCCTTCTTAA
>DATHUN010000006.1:0-3118 GCA_035462205.1 Anaerolineales bacterium | reverse complement strand
CAGCGCGGTACAAGTATATCCCTCCGGACAGGTCAGTTTCGAGACAGCGCGCCCATCGTTTTGGTCTGTCGTTGCGCCGATGAAGATGGCGAAGCCTTTCTGCCGTTTTTCTTCACTCGGACCAGGCGGCGTGAACGTGTTGATCAAAAATTTTAGAAAACTCTTCGCGGGCCGGTTGTAGAGCAACGGACCGATCCAGCGCATGGACTTCAACACGTTGATATAACTTTTGGGAAAGGCAAAATACGTTTCGATATTGGGGATGCCGGTGCTGCAATAGGCGGTGCTGACGTCGCCCCAGCCGATCGAGACCACCTTCACCGGACCGCGCCCGAAATCCTGCTCGCGCACGCTCCAGGCGGGTGGGACAGACGTCAACTTGCCTTCGCGTCGGATCACGCCTCCGCGGTGCATATTCTCGACGGCGGATTTTGCCGTGCCGCGCGAGGCGCCCGCGCCGATACCACGAATGAACAAGCGGAGCTGCGTCGCCGAAGGCAATCTGCGCTTAACATATGCGGCGAGACAATCAGAGGGGACCACGTCGAATCCGCCGCCGGGCAGAAGCATAATGCCGGCGTCCTTTGCCTGCTTAGCCATCGTCGCGAGCGCTTCGAAGCCGGGAATCTCCCCGCTGATATCGACGTAATGACGTTTCGTCCGCAGGCAGGCTTCTGCCATCTGGAGATACGTGTGTACGAATGGACCCGCACAGTGCAGCACGGCATCTACTTCGCGCAAAGCGGACTCTAATTTTGAGGTTTCATCTAACGAGAAGGCGCGGTATTCGAGATTGTATTTCTGCGCCTGGGCGCGTAGCTGTGTTTCATCGCGCCCGGCAAGGAGAGGGCGGAATCCCTTTTGCACAGCGTAGTCAAGGATCAGCTGGCCTGTGTAGCCATAAGAACCGTAAATGAGGTAATTTTTCATAATAATTTCACAGCGTAGGGACGGGCGGCGGCCTGTCCCTACGCTGTTTACAATCGTTTCACGAAATGCACCAACCGGTCCACTTCGTAATATCCCATTTTCAGATGGGCTTGAATGCTGGCATCGTTATCCAGCCAGGTGTCTGAGGCCATTTCCTGGCAGCCCTTTTCGCGCGCCCATTGCTCGGCAACCCGGATCAATTCCCTGCCCAGCTTTTGTCCGCGCACGTGCGGGTCCACATACCAGGCGAGGATATAGCCCACAGGTGAGGTCTCGCAGCCTTCGGCGTAATCGCGCAGCCCCGTTTCGAGAAACCCGACCAGATATCCCTGCTCGTTGGAAGCGACGAAGATCGCCGAGTCTTTGTCCCCCAGTAAGTTATCTACATCCAGAGCCAGATACTCCAGGGGCGCCTCAGGCCACAGTCCCTGGCGCATGCGAAGCCATTCCGGTTTGTCGTCGTGGGACGCACGTCTGATCGTGAAACTCATGGTCCTCCAAAAAATAAAAAGACCCTGAAGGTTTCTCGAAACCTTTAGGGTCTCTATTTTAATCTACTCTTCTGCCTCTTCCCCGCCGCCCCCGCCAGCACGTTTGGCGAGACGATGATCGAGCATCAACACGGCAGTACCGCGTTCCTCAATCAGCTTGAGCTTGGCGACCAGCTCGGCGGCATTCTTTTCTTCTTCCACCTGCTCGCTGATGAACCACTGCAGCATCACCTGGGCGGCATAATCCTTTTCCTTCAGCGCGACCTCGTATAAATTATGGATCGAGGCAGTAACGTTCGTCTCATGCTCGGCCACCTGTTCCGCGACCTGCAGATTGGACTTCCAATCCGTTTCCGGCGCGTCGATTCCTCTGAGCTCGACACGTCCACCGGCATCGATCATGAAATTATAAAACTTCATGGCGTGCTCGCGTTCCTCATCTGCCTGCAGGCGCATCCAGTGCGCAAAGCCAGTCAGATTTTTATTCTCGAAGTATGCCGCCATCGAAAGATAGAGATACGAGGAGAAAAATTCCTTGTTGATCTGTTCATTCATAGCATCCTGCACTGCTTTTCCGATCATGTGAACCTCCTTGGATTTAGATTCATTATATTCGTTTGTGTCATGAAGAATGTAAACTGTTCGGCTGCTGGGTATTGTGCTCCTACTGTCCATATACAAACAGGTCGTTTAGGGATTGATGATATAGATTGTGACGAATGGCATCGGCAAAGATGGGTGCGACCGAGAGGATCTTTAGCTTGGGATGCCGTTTCTCGGGCGGCAGATAAACAGTATCGGTGGTGATAATCTCACTGATTTGCGGAATATCCGCCAGTCGTTCCAGCCCGCCGCGGGTAAAGACGCCGTGGGTGCAAATGACAAGAATATCCTCGACTCCTTCGTCGATCAGCACCCGGCTCATTTCATCGATCGAACCACCGGTGGCGATCTCGTCATCATAGATCAGTGCACACTTGTGACCCTTAACTTGATTTCCCACGAGCGCCCGGATTTTGACCTCGGTATCCGAAATGCGTTCCTTATTTCCCGCCGCGATCGGCAAGCCCAGGACTTTGGCGAAACGCGCCGCGGACTTTGCCTGCCCCATATCGGGCGAAACCATAATGGTTTCCTTCAGGTCACGCGTTTCCAGATATTCCTTGAGGACAATCCAGCTGCTTAGCGGGTCGGTTGGCATGCTGAAAAAACCGTGCACTTGCGGAGAATGGAAGATCATGCTCATCACGTGGGTCGCGCCAGCGGTCTTCAGCAGATCCGCCACCAGCCGGGCGGTGATCGAAATCCGTGGCGCGTCCTTTTTATCGGAGCGGGCAAACGAGTAATACGGGATGATCGCATGGACCTCAGAGGCGGCCGCGCTGCGGGCAATATCCAGCATCATCAACAACTCCATCAGGTGGTCGTTCACCGGCTGCGATAACGACTGGACGATATAGACGCGCCGGTAGCGAACGGTCGCGCCGAGCTGGATGAAGAGATTATCGTTGCTAAAGCGCGTGACGCGCGTATCAGCCAAAGGGACACCCAATTCACCGGCAATGGCAGCGGCGAGTGCCGGGTTGGAACTTCCGCTAAAAAAACGGACCTGGTCTTCCGGAACGAATACTTTGCTCATAGCACCTCATTTCGCAAGAAAGCTTTGTCCAATTATGCCAGAAATAAGATGGCAACTC
>DATHUN010000005.1:0-5529 GCA_035462205.1 Anaerolineales bacterium | reverse complement strand
GTCCTGAGCGGAGGGCTGAGTGCATGCCGAAGTCCGCAGACGAAGGATTGGTGATATACAGGTCGTAATTTGCAAACTGCGCTTCGCCTTTGCTGCTTCGTCTTCGCGAAGCGAACGGCGCTACCCTACGGGCACAGAGCGCAAAACATTACATAATTTCTGTCGTCACTTCTTGTGCGCAGCGAACAAAATCCAGCACGGTTGGTACATTGCGCATCATGTAGCCCATGCTGCCTTTAACTTTCAACTTGGAGGTCATCATGGCTGTCATCGGGTTGAGTTTGCCCGTCAGGATCGAGGTAATGTTGTTGTACGTGGAGGTCAGCGTAAAGGTGGGATTGGCATGCGCCTCGGCTGCAGGCTGGTATTCCACTTTCCGGCAGGTACCGTGCCAGAGGTCCAGGTAGAACGTGAGCCGTTCCTTCAAGCTGCCTTCCGGTTCGATGAAGAAGAACAAGTCCCCTTCCCAATTTTTAGCGACTTCATGATAGCGGGCATCCGCGTTGAGCTTTGATTCGAGACCCTTGAGCCATTCTTCGCTGGGAAAAATTGCAGCCATGTGACGAATCTCCTGAGAACGGATATCCGGTATTGTACCATTTCAAAAATAGTGGGAGTGCAACGAAATTTAATATGCAACTTTTTTCTCAA
Organism: Anaerolineales bacterium; assembly: GCA_035462205.1. Classification (GTDB taxonomy): domain Bacteria; phylum Chloroflexota; class Anaerolineae; order Anaerolineales; family Villigracilaceae; genus Defluviilinea. The sequence goes on along the minus strand of DATHUN010000005.1, from coordinate 4,878 downwards.
TCCCTTGTATAATTGCCGAAAATAGTCTATGCTTGGAGGGATAGTTTCGCATGGAAGGAGGTGTTCCATCTCTTTTAATTTAATTTTGCATGCCGAAAAACAAGGAAGATTTCAAAAATTCTGGAGGAGAAATCTCATGAAGAAACTGTACAGTGTTTTGGTCTTGGCGATCCTGGCTTCCCTGATACTCGCCGCATGTGGAGCCGGGGGTGCTGCAAAAGCGGATAACCTGCTCGATGCAATCAAACAGCGTGGCTATATTCTGGTCTCCACCGACCCGAATTATGAACCGCAGTCCTTTCTCAACACGGAAGCGAAGCGCCCTGCCGATACCAAATGCCCATCTGATGCCTTGACCACCGCCGAAATGCAAGGCTTCGATGTGGACGTTGCAAAAGCGATCGGTGACGATCTGGGCGTGGAAACCTGCTTCGCCACGCCGTCCTGGGATGCAATCACCGCGGGAAACTGGGTCGACAAATGGGATGTAAGTGTCGGCTCGATGACCATTACGGAAGACCGCCAAAAAATTCTTGACTTCAGCGTTCCGTATTATTACACACCGGCTGTAGTCGCTGTCCGTGCCGATTCGGACATTGCGGATCTGGCTGGTCTGTCGGGTCAGTCCCTTTGTGTGGGTACAGCCACCACCTATGAAACCTGGCTCAATCACGGCAATCTCGGATCCACTGTAGATGTTGTTTCTCAGGCGCCGGATAACATCACTGTGGTACCGCTCGAGACTGATCAGGAATGTGCGCAAGCCGTCGCCGCCGGCCGCCAAGACTTTGTCGGCTACGTGACATCCGAAACCGTAGTCGATGCGAACATCGCCGCCGATATACCGGTCAAGAAACTCGGATCACCGGTCTACTATGAGAAGTTAGGTGCTGCGTTTGACAAGAAATCAACCCTGCCCACCGATACCTTGCGCGCCGAAGTGGACAAACTCTTCACCGCCATGCACGGTGACGGACGCCTGTCCAAGCTCTCTACTCAATGGTTTGGTTCCGATTTGACCCAGGCTACCAAATAGTCCGTTTTGGATGAAAGCATGGAAGTGTGTGTTCACACTTCCATGCTTTTCCATATCTATTAAAGAGAGCAGGCTTCAGAATGGCCGATTCTACAATTGCTCGCGAAACGGGACCCTCGTCACAGGCTGAGCTGCTATATGAGGCGCAGCAGCGAAAGATACGGCACTTTCGCGCCAACGTCGCCCTCTCCTGGGCGATCCTTTTGTTTCTTCTAATTTATATGTTCAGCGGCGGGAATTTCCTCGGCATCAAGACAATTCATTTAGACACGCAATTTATTCGAGACAATATTTTCTTTATCGCCAGGGGGATCAACGATACGCTGATTATTACGACCCTCTCGATCATATTGGCAGTGGTGCTGGCCTTGCTAGCAGCTTTGGGCCGGCTCTCCACCATTCCGCCCGTTTATGCACTGAGCACATTTTATGTTTCCCTCATTCGTGGGACGCCGCTTTACCTTCAGATCCTGTTCTTCTTTCTGGCACTCCCGCAACTCGGTAGTATTCTCTCTGGGCTATGGGCAGGCGTGATCGCTTTGGGACTGAACTATGGCGCCTACATGAGCGAGATCTTCCGCGCCGGGTTGGCATCTGTAGGGAAGGGTCAGCGCGAGGCTGCGATCGCATTGGGCATGACTCCGCGCCAGACGATGCAGCGGATCGTGCTGCCGCAGGCGCTGCGCTTTGCGATTCCGCCAATCGGCAATGATTTCATCTCGATGACAAAGGACTCGTCGCTCGTGGCAGCCACTGGCTTTGTTCATGAGCTGACCTGGAACGCTGTAAAAGTAGGACGCGCCCAGTTTCGTAGCCTTGAGGCACTGATCATGGCAGCGATCTTCTATTGGATGATGACCCTAATCCTTTCCTATGTTCAAACCATTATCGAAACCCATCTTGCGAAGGGCGACCGCTAAATGACATCCGCATATTCACCGATCGTACGAATCTCCGAGCTCGATAAATACTTTGGGCGTCTGCATGTGCTCAAAAAAATTTCGGTGGATGTTGCCCCACGTGAAGTGGTTTGTATCATAGGTCGCAGCGGTTCAGGCAAGAGCACGATGCTGCGCTGTATAAATTTCCTCGAGGAACCATCGTTTGGGACGATAGAAGTAGATGGCGTTCGAGTGGCAGGTGGTGAAAAAGGCAAGCAGCATCGCCAGCTGATCCATGATATTCGCTTGAAAACTGGAATGGTCTTCCAGGAGTTCAACCTATTCCCTCACATGAGTGTGTTGGAAAACGTGATTGAAGGTCCAATTACCGTCAAGGGCATGGACCGCGCCAAAGCCATCGAACTCGCCGAACAAAACCTCGATAGTGTCGGCTTGTTGTTCAAGAAGGATGAGTATCCGAATCGGCTATCCGGTGGGCAAAAGCAACGCGTTGCCATCGCCCGTGCCCTGACCATGGAGCCAAAAGTTATGTTGTTCGACGAGCCCACCTCGGCTCTCGACCCGGAGTTGATTGGCGAAGTCCTGAGCGTGATGAAGAAGGTGGCGAAAGAAGGCATGACCATGCTGGTCGTCACCCACGAAATGGGGTTCGCCCGTGAAGTAGCAGACCGCGTCCTTGTGATGGCAGATGGCGAAATTATCGAAGACTCAAAACCAGCCGACTTATTTGGGAAGCCGAAAGACCCGCGCACGAAAGCACTGATCGACCGCTACCGTACAGGCGGCAACTAAATGACGATTGCCATCACGCGCCAGGTCAGCCCGCGCTTTGAGGAGTGCGAGATTACCCACATCGAGCGCACTCCTATCGACTTGGAACTGGCACGTGCCCAGCACAACGAATATGTACAGCTATTGAAAGCACTGGGCTGTACTGTGATCGAATTACCGGCCGAATCGGATTTGCCCGATTCGGTTTTTGTTGAAGATACAGCCTTCATTTTGCCGGAGCTTGCGGTCATCACCCGACCTGGAGCGGATTCGCGCAAACCGGAAACAGAATCTATCCTCCCGGCGTTGACGCCGCTCATCAAAACTGTCCAATTGCAGGCTCCCGCCACATTGGACGGCGGAGACGTGCTGGTGCTCGGGAAAAGAATATATATAGGACTATCCACGCGCAGCACTCCGGCGGCGGTGGATCAGCTCAATGAAACTCTTGGTAAGTATGGCTATTCTGTGACCGGGGTGCAGCTGCATGATTGCTTACATCTTAAAACTGCTGTCACACGTGTGGATGAAAAAACGCTGCTCATCAATCCGGGCTGGGTGGATGCACACTTCTTTGAGGAATTCGATTGGATTGAAGTAGATTTTTCCGAACCTTTGGCGGCCAATTGCCTGCCGATCGGTGATTTTATTATCTTCCCCACTGCATTTCCCAAAACACGCTCGAAATTAGAAGAGTCTGGCTTCAAGGTTGTCACCGCGGATGTCTCGGAGCTGGCGAAGGCCGAGGGCGCAGTTACTTGTTGTAGCTTGATCCTCCCCAAGTGAGAGGAATCCGCTAACGGCTGCGGATCCAGCGTGCGGTCCACAAACAAAAATCCCCTGTATGGGGATTTTCCTTCTGGAAAACTTCTTGTGCGCTGGAGAGGACTTGAACCTCCACGCCTTTCGGCACATGGCCCTCAACCATGCCTGTCTGCCAGTTCCAGCACCAGCGCCCAACGAAGCACGGCGTATTATAATCGTGTTCAATACATTGTCAAGCAAGGAGAGCTCATGACTCGAATCGTGGTAGATGCAATGGGCAGCGACAACTTTCCCACGCCAGACGTGGAAGGCGCTGTGGTGGCGGCACGGGAATATGGAGTGGAAATCATCCTTGTGGGTGACGAGGCGAAGGTCAAGCCGGTACTGGATAAGCAAAATACGCAGGGATTGAAAGTTCGCCTGGTCCATGCACCCGAGATGCTGACGATGGAAGACAAAGGCGTGGCACTTGCCCTGAAGGCGCGCCGGGCAAATGCCAAAAACTCCATGGCAATCGGCATTGACCTGGTCAAGAGCGGCGAAGCAGACGTCTTTGTGACGGCCGGCAATACCGGTGCATGTGTTGCCACCGCCTACTTCCGACTTGGACTGATCGAAGGCGTGGACCTTCCGGCGCTGGTCGGTCCATTTCCCACCGCAACAGGCACCTGTCTGGTTTTGGATATTGGCGCTAATCCAAACTGCAAGCCGATCAACTTGCAGCAATTCGCCATCATGGGAAGTGTCTATGCCGAACGCGTGCGCGGCATCAAGAATCCACGAATCGGACTGATTGCGAATGGAGAAGAGGCAGGCAAGGGCAGCGACCTTGTGAAAGAATCCTATCCTCTTTTGGAAAAGGCAAATATCAATTTCATCGGGAATGTCGAAGGCAAGGAAATTTTCAATGGCAAAGTGGATGTCGCCGTCACCGACGGCTTTACGGGAAATGTATTCTTGAAGGCGACAGAAGCAGTTGCTAAATTATTGATTGAGAAAATTCGGGAGACGATCAAAGGTGGAAATTTGCCGACCAAGCTCGGTGGTGCACTTGTCAGACCGGCTTTAGGCTCAATTCGGAAGATGCTGGATCCAAGCGAAGAGGGCGCAGCTCCCTTGTTAGGCGTGAACGGGCTCGTCTTTATTGGTCACGGCCGCTCGGATGCCGGTGCGATTCAAAGCTCCGTTCGCGTGGCGAAAAATGCAGCGGAAGCCCGAGTACTCGCGGCGATGAAGAGTGCGATTGAGGAAAGTCTGAAAAAGTAATTTATTCGGTGGTCGCGTAGTCCTGCGCGGCAATTACGAAGGCCGTATCGAAACTACCGGTACAAGCAAAGCAAACATCACATTGCTGGTCTCGATACATTGCTTGCTACCGCCTGCGATAATCAGCCAGCGGAATAG
>DATHUN010000004.1:0-6076 GCA_035462205.1 Anaerolineales bacterium | reverse complement strand
ACCTGCACGTTCCCTCCACAGGAGAATCATCTCAAGGTCGCAATTGAAGCAGGCGAGATTTACCCCATGAATCACTAAACCATAAAAGCCGACGTCTTTCGAGACGTCGGCTTTTATGGTTTAGTGATTCATGGGGTAAATCTCGCCTGCTTCAATTGCGACCTTGAGATGATTCTCCTGTGGAGGGAACGTGCAGGTGGCGAAATCAGTAAAGGCGCAGGGTGGGCTGTACGCCTTGTTGAAATCGATAAACACTTTGCCATTTTCGTGCGCATCGGTATAGTGATAACGCCCGGAGGGATAGGTGGGGTTGCCGTTGGTCAGGTCCATGAATTGGATGAACAGGCGGCGATCAGGGAGTTCTTCGACCATCAACTGGTGCTGCCCCCCGAACAGCTCAAACGTGATGAAGCCCTGCATAGGCTCATCCAGAATGGCGCCGAGGATATCAGGCATTTTCACGATTTTCGGAACTTCAAAACGCGTGTATGTAGCCGGGACGCGAAACTGTTCTTTGACCGGATACCATTGCCGGCTGGGGAAGGTGCGGCGCACCTCGCGCTTATTGTCCCAAATACGGATACCGACACCTTTCGAGCGGCGCACAACCACCATGCGGATGTCTTCAAAGGTGATAAAACTGGGCACATCTTCCTGGTCAGCGTCAAGCAGGGCGCTTTTGCTCAGTGTGCCATTGACTTCGACCGGAGTCTGATCCTCGACATGCAAAGTTACGTTGTTACCGTCGAATTCTAATGTGCCAAGCCGTGCCGGCGCCCGCTGGGGAAGAACAATATCGCTGTGGGGAAGGGAGCCAATGATGTTTGTGCCCTTGCGTAGCCAAAACAAACCGGACAACGCAAGCCATCCATTTTCACGGCGCAGGTTGGCATCCACTTCCTGACGCCATTTGGTGATGCTTTGTTCGTACTGTTCATTTGCCATGTTAGTCATCATACCTAGATAATCACGTAGAAGATTTACAGGTGTATTACGGAACTACGGAACACAGGACAACCGAAATTTTACCCCTTATAGATCTCGCCAGCCTCGACACGGAAAGGCAGAAAATTTTGTGGGGGCGCAAAGATGCACGTGGCATAGGGAGTGAATGCACATGGCGGACTATAGGCATAATTGAAATCTAAAATTACCCTGCCATTGATTACCGGCTCTGTATACAGATATCGGCTTGGTGGGTACGTTTCTTTTCCGCTCGTGAGATCTCTGAATTTTAAGAAGAGCTTGTGTTCTTTCGTTTCGGTGACGTCAAGTTTATATTTTTGTTTCTCAAAGCTAAAGCTGAGAACTCCATCCATGGAGTCTTCGACGGTATCTCCGAAGGTATCAGGCTGACCCGATGGCTTCGACTGTGGATATGGGATATAGCGTGCACGGAAGCGAAACTGTTTATTAATGGGGAACCATTTTAAGGGAGGCAGCGAAAAGCGTTCGGGGCGCTCGTTATCCCAGAGACGGATGGCGAATCGGCCGGCGTGTTCATGAAGCACCATGCGAAGCTTTTGCCACGTGATGAAACTGGGTTTCGCATCCCGATTGGACTTGAGAATGACCTTATCGATCGACTTGCCATTCACCTGCACCCGAATTCCTTGCGCCGCCTGAAAGTGCATACTCTTTCCCTTTTTCTCGATTACACCGAGGAAGGTTGGTGCATGCTCTGGAAGGTTGATCTCACAGAGGGGATTGGAGCCAATAAGATTTCTGCCCTCTTTGAGCCAGTACAACCCGGCCAGTGCAAGCCAGCCATTTTCGCCGACAAGTGAATTATATTTTCTTGCCCGCCATGCGAGGATGTCCGAGTCATAGGTGTTAGTGGTGGTCATTGCACGTAAATTATACTGCGTAGAACTGATTTGGATTTTACGCTTATGAAAACTAGCCCCGCGGGTTTGCTTTCCGTGGGGCTGATGGATGGATATTTGATTTATTCCTCGAGGGTCGAGATATCGCCTTCCGGCAATCCCTGTGCTCTGGCTTTGAGCACACGTCGCATGATCTTGCCAGAACGGGTCTTGGGGAGCTTATCCACGAACTTGACCTCTTCCGGTCTTGCAATCGGACCGATGTGGGTGGCGACATGCTGACGGAGTTCTTCGGCAAGATCCGCGGAGCCAGCCATACCGGCCTTCAGCAGGACGAAGCAGTAGATGCCCTGTCCTTTGACTTCATGGGGAAGACCGATCGCCGCGGCTTCGGCAACAGCCGGGTGACTGACCAGCGCCGACTCGACCTCCGCGGTCCCCAGGCGGTGACCGGAGACTTTGATCACATCGTCCACACGGCCGATGATCCAGAAGTAGCCGTCCTTGTCGCGCTTGGCGGAGTCACCGGTGGTGTATTTGCCCGGGTTCTTGGACCAATACTGCGTTACATAGCGATCCGGATCGCCATAAATTGTGCGAAGCATGGCGGGCCACGGATTCTTTAACACGAGGTAACCTTCGTTACCGTCCTCGACAGGATTTCCCTGTTCGTCCACGATCTCTGCTTCCTGCCCAAAGAAGGGACGGGTGCCAGAGCCGGGTTTAAGCGGCACAACGGGCGTCGGCGTGATCATGAACATGCCGGTCTCTGTCTGCCACCAGGTGTCCATGATCGGGCATTTTTCCTTGCCGATGACGCGGTAGTACCATTTCCAGGCTTCGGGGTTGATCGGCTCACCAACGGAACCCAGCAAACGGAGGGAAGAAAGATCGTGCTTGTTGGGCCAGGCTTCGCCAAAGCGCATCAGTCCACGAATGGCGGTGGGGGCGGTATACAGGATCGTGATCCCATATTTCTCGACGCACTGCCACCAGCGGTTCGGGTAGGGGAACATCGGTCCGCCTTCGAACATGAAGGAGGTCGCACCCATAATCAGGGGCGCGTAAACAATATACGAGTGACCTGTCACCCAGCCTGGATCGGCCGCACACCACCATCGGTCCTCATCCTTAATGTCGAAGACATATTTGAGCGTAGTGTAAATGCCGACCATATAGCCACCATGGGTATGAACGTTGGCTTTCGGTTTGCCGGTGGACCCGGAGGTATAAAGAATGTAAAGCGGATCCTCCGCATCCATGATCTCGGTGGCGCATTTTCCATTGGCAATCGGAAGAGCCAGCATCTCGTGATACCAATGGTCGCGGCTCAGCTCCATAGGAACGTCATGGCCGATCCGTTTGACCACGATCACATTCTCCACGGTTGGACAGCGTTTGAGCGCCTCATCCACCGTGCGCTTAAGTTCCACCACCTTGCCGTTGTTGTAGCTGCCATCCATCGTGATGACCAGCTTAGATTGGCTGTCGTCGATACGACCCTGCAGCGAGTCCACCGAAAAGCCGCCGAATACTACCGAATGGATGGCGCCGATCTTCGCGCAGGCAAGCATAGCGAACACAATCTCCGGGACGCGTCCCATATAGATCGTGACGCGGTCTCCTTTTTTGATGCCCATGGCTTTGATGATGTTTGCCATGCGGCTGACCTCACGGTTGAGCGCGTGATAGGAAAAGGTCCGCTCGATCTTGCCATCTTCCGACTCCCAGATGAGCGCCAGTTTGTTCTTACGATACGAATTTAGATGGCGATCGATAGCGTTGTGAACAATGTTGGTTTTGGCGCCCACAAACCATTTGAAGAACGGCTTGTTCGAGTCATCCAACACCTGGTCCCATTTCTGAAACCATTCCAGCTCATTAGCCTCCGCTTCCCAAAAAGCGACCGGGTCCTGGCGTGCTTTTTCTGCCACAGCATCCCAATCCTTGAGAGTGGCCTGATCACAGACCACCTGTGAGGGATAATAGACTTCCCCTTCCATTTCTTTCACATCTCCATTTGCCTTTACAACCATGCTGCCTCCTCGTGCGAACGATTTGGATATTAATGGCAATTCTACCGCTTGTCGGGTGTTTATGTAAACTTTTTCGTTGCAGGACAAATTAGTTTTGCATGCTAATTGCCGGTGCTGGCTGCCAATTCTTCCTTCATTTGCTGCCAGGCTTGCCTTGCCTCGGTGACGGAGCCCTCATCTTCGATCGTGGTGATGTCGCCGGGATCCTTATCCAGTGTGACTGCTTTAAGGACGCGACGCATAATCTTGCCGGACCGTGTTTTAGGCAGCATGCTGACGAAGTTAAGTTCGCCAATGACGGCGACCGGTCCCAGCTCGTGACGGACCGTATCGAGCAACTCCTTTTTCAGTTCTTGAGATGGCGAGCATCCCATTTTGAGCAGGACAAAGGCAGATATCACCTCGCCGCGTATTTCGTCGGGATGGCCAATTACGCCCGATTCCGCCACAGCCGGGTGCTTCAGGAAGGCGGTCTCGACCTCGATCGTTCCGATACGGTGACCAGCGATCTTGATGATCTCGTCGGCGCGCCCCGCAAACCAGACGTATCCATCCTCATCGATGTGGGCAGAATCTCCCGTGTAATAGACGTTGGGAATCTTATCCCAGTAATCCATGCCATAGCGTTCCGGTTCACCCCACAACGCGGGCGTCAACCCGGGGAACGGACGTTTGATGACCATGATCCCTTTTTCATTGGGAGCACAGGTTTCACCTTCCATGGTCATGACACCTACTTCAATACCGGGCAAGGGGATGGTGGCGGAGCCGGCTTTGATGGGGAGCATACCGAGCCCGTAGGGATTTCCAAAGATGGGACCACCCGTTTCCGTTTGCCACATATGGTCGATGACGGGGATTTTGTTCTTCAATATTTTGTTTTGAAGCCAATCCCAGGCGGGTGCGTTCAAGACCTCTCCCGCACAGAAGATGCGCTCCAAGTGATCGTGGTTGACATGACCAAGTGGTTCATCTCCGTAGCGCATGAGCAGGCGGACAGCCGTCGGTGATGTAAATACCCCGCTGACAGAAAATTCCTCTATGGCAACCTTCCAATTTGCTTCCGAACTGGGATGGTCGAGCGCTCCTTCAAAAGCCAGTGTTGTACAGCCAATAATCAACGGAGCATAGACAATGTAGCTGTGTCCTACGATCCAGCCAATGTCCGATGTCGACCACCACACGTCAGTGGGTTTGAGACCGAATACCCAACGCGCCATGCTGACGATATGGACTTGGTAGCCTCCATGGGTGTGGATGGCAAGCTTGGGCTTGGCAGTTGTGCCTGAGGTCGCAAGAATGAATGCAGGTTCGTTGGCTTCCATCGGGACACAATCTCCAGACTGACCTGCGGAGCGTTCCATGAATTCGTCCCAAGTGATATCCAACGGTTCGTTCATCGGCGAATCATTCTCGCCCCGTTTGAGGACGATGACATGTTCGACGCTGTTTTCCACCCCATCCAGCGCGCCATCGACGATCTCTTTTAGTCTGACATCTTTGCCTTTGCGGAATGTAATATCGGCTGTAAAGACCAGGCGAGAACCGCTCGCCTGAATGCGGTCTCCTAGCGCTTTTTCACCGAACCCGGCAAACACTACCGAATGAATGGCACCAATCCGAACGGTAGCCAGCATCAGGATGATGGCTTCTGGGCAGGTTGGCATGTAGATCGTGAGGCGGTCCCCTTTTGAGATGCCCATGCCGCGCAATGCCGCGGCAGTCTTCTCGACATCATGGAGAAGTTTAGCGTACGTGAAGAGACGTCGCTCGCCGCGTTCGTTCAGGTAGATGAGGGCGGTGTGACCTCCCCATCCTTGTTTGACATGTACATCCAGGGCGTTATAAGCAAGATTGGTTTGTGCACCGACAAACCAACGAAAGTTTGGATAATTCCATTCGAACACCTTATCCCATGTACGAAACCAGTGCAACTGGTCTGCAGCACGCCCCCAGAATTCATCCGGATTGTCCCGCGCTTCTTGAATCCAACGATTGACGATTGGGCTGATAAGATTCATTGGATTATCTCCTTCGAGGCGGGTTTATTAGGCCCGCCTCGATGTATTTAAGCTGCTACACCACTAATCGTCGCCTGTTGCCTGTACAGTTTTTGTTTTTGCCCCAAGGTTTGCCACAGATGCGTCGGATTCAATGTCGACATTGTGAGTTTCAGGAAGTTTAAAGTAGCAAACCACCGCACAAATTGCTGCT
>DATHUN010000003.1:0-2742 GCA_035462205.1 Anaerolineales bacterium | reverse complement strand
CATCATCTCGGCTTCACGGGCAAAGCGTTTGTTGAAATCGGGGTCGTCCTTGAAATACAGGGATAAAACTTTGACGGCGATCGTATGATTCAACGTGGGATGGCGCGCTTTGTAGATCTCGCCCATACCGCCCCGACTGATCAACTCAAGATCGGTATACCCGCCAATGCTGGTGACCACGCGCGATGGCAAATGCGATACCTTCTCGACCTTCGCATTCAATCGTTTTGCATCGGTGAAATTGAACTCGATTCCGAATATCTTTTTATTCACAAAGTTTCGGGAGACTGTGAGCGTTGGCTTGAACAAGCTGAAGACTGCCAGAGTCGCAACGACAATTCCAACAGGCGGCGGATTTTGACCGCCAGTGATTGCATGAAATAGAGATTGCAGACTACCTAAAATGCCCGCGAACACCGCCGCCAAAACGATGGTAAGCAAGCCATAGATTAGCGAGCGGTTGATGACAAGTTCGATATCGTACAACCTGTATCGCAAAATGGAAAATACCATCGCGGTGGGTACACTCAAAAGCGCGATGACCGAGATGGTCTGTGTGAGCATGTTTGCAATTAATAAGGACGCTTTTGATGGGTCAGTCTTTTCAAAGAATTCGATCAGGATATCCGAGCCCACCGCAACCACGATAGCAACCGCAATGCTGAACACCACCCATTTCAACTGCTCGCGTTTGATGGCATTCTCTGTATGAGCATAGCGATAAATGAGCGCATAGATGCCGGTCAGGAGCACGGTCAGCAAGGAATATAGATAAATATCAAACCCGTTGCCCGACCAATTGAATAAATTGACCGGGAAGGATTTCCAAAATACTGAGACCATCAGCCACAAAAACCAGATCCAAGCCACGACCTTCATCCATTTTTGTGGAAACTTTCCATCGGGAAGTATGTAACAAGTGAGTGGATGACTCGCCAGGATCATCGCCATCGCAAAGTGCACCGGCGTCTTTGACCCGATCACGCTGGCAGCCATTCCCAATGGCTCAAAAGCATTTGCACCCATACCGATCAGCGTGAACGCGACGACCATTGCCACCCACTCGTCCGATTTAAACCGGAAAATAATAATTCCGGCAATACAGCTGCCTATTGCCAGCACAATCGCCAGCCCTGTTTGATAGACGGCGAAGAAGGTGCTCGACAATCCCAGCGAGCGCAGAGTCTCGAGCGTCTCTAGGCTGATACCCTTGACAAGGCCCTGGTAATAGACCGAAATCCCCAAGCCGAAGAAGATCATCGTCACCAGCGATAGCAGGATGAACACGGCTCTCACGAGCGCAAGATTGATCCCGGCTAGACGCAGACCCGTGGCAGTGTTGGATGTCGGCGACATAAGAAGAGAGACCTTTAAACTTTCCAGGAGAAAGACCGTGCAGGTTTCGCTGGCAAGGCAAAACCAAATTCAAACCTTCCAACAGGTCTGACCAAACACCTTTAAGTTTGGCGCTTTGGAAACCTTAGTCCATGACATCTTGAGAGCGAGTTTGTTACTGAACAAATTGCGCTAAGACACCTGCTGGATTGATTAAACCCCGCAGTGCCGAATAGGGAACGAGTACTTGGATCGGTCCTGAGGCGCCGGGCATCACCTGATACATATCGAAGGTGATCAGCAATCCATCTGTTTTGATATTCCAGTTGCGATAGTTCTCCAGGGTAGGTTTTGCTCCCTCGGCAAAGGAACCGTCGAACCCGGGTAGTTTGCTCAACTCGGCTGTGCAATAATTAGCGATGACTTCGAGATAATTTGCATCGGGGAGGAACAGATCCGCTAACGCCAGTTCCCGGCCCTGACTGAGGTCGTAGTTCAGCGTGATGCTATACAGACCGGGGTGTGCGGCACCATCAGAGTAAAAGCGAAAATCAAATTTGAAGCTCCAAACGTCACCGATTTGGGAAATAAGCGTGTAAGTTCCGTCCAGTGTGCTTCCATTACTAACATCGGGAGCATTATTTTGCAGAAAGCTTTGCCGCCAGGTATCCACTTCTTTTTTGACAAGATCGTTTAGTCTTTGGTTGAAAGCGGTAAGGCGCGGGTCGTCGCTGCCGGTGAGCTGAGGAGTCTGGGCGGTGATTTTGAACGGGGGAATCTGGTTGGTCTCTTCTGATGTCTGCCCGTTCATGGTTAGCTGTGGGCTGGGCAGCGGAGCGGAAGTCGCTGTCGGTGGAAGGGGAGATGGTATTGCGGTCGGCGTGGCTACCGGCGCAAGAGCATTACAGGCGAGGATAATGGACAAGATAAAACTCGCGGAAGACAGTTTGTAAATAGTTATGAGTTTCATGAGATCTCCTTGCATCCTTAACGCTCGTGGTCCTGTTTCGGGTTCCTTACTTCATGATTATTAGATTGCATAATCATGAGTAGCAAGCATAGAAAGAATTGAATCAAAGAAAAATTTGTCCTATACTGATAACTGACTTAACTCCTTTCCTGTATAAATGAAAATTAGAATCCCTGCTCGCCCAATCCATATCGCAAGCTTTCTGCTTTTAGCGTTTCTGTGCTATGAGGCTCACCAGCTCACGCGCCATCTGGTCGGCGCGGCTCTGTGTGGAGGGTTGGGCACCATGACATTTACAGTGACGGTTACCAGGGAGCCCTGTTCTCTGCCCACACTCGTTACGCTCTCGGGACCGATTTTGACCTATGGACTTGCCTGGTTGGGCATGTTCTTACAACGCTCGCAAAAGTATCGGTTGTTCGCCTACACACTGATCT
>DATHUN010000002.1:0-6092 GCA_035462205.1 Anaerolineales bacterium | reverse complement strand
AGACGTTCAAGAGCCAAAAACCGAAGTCTTGCTCGAGGAAGCGCGCAAGGTGAACCCGGAGGCCCAGCTTGGCGATATGGTGGTGGTGGAAACCACGCCCGCCGATTTCGGCCGTGTGGCTGCACAGACGGCGCGTCAGGTCATCCAGCAGCGCATTCGTGAGGCGGAACGCTCCAACCAGATGCAGTACTTCGAGCGCCAGGTGGGAGAGATCGTTAGCGGTCTTGTCCAGGCAACAAATGCGCAGGCAACCACCCTCGGCCTGGATATGAAAGCTGAAGGCGTGCTGCCCAGCAACCAGAGGATCCCCGGCGAACGATTCAAACTCCATGACCGCGTGCGCGCGGTTGTGCTGGAAGTCAATGACGGCTCACGCGGACCACAGATCGTGCTCTCGCGTGCCCATCGAAATTTCCTGCGCCGCTTGCTTGAGAATGAAGTGCCTGAGATTTATCATGGCGTGGTGGAAATCCGTGCCATCGCGCGTGAGCCAGGCGCCCGCGCCAAAGTTGCGGTAATGGCGACTCAGGCCGGTGTGGACCCGGTCGGCGCATGCGTAGGAATCAAGGGCGTGCGCATCCAGGCGATCGTCAAGGAACTGCACGATGAAAAGATCGATATCATTCAATGGGATCAGGATCCCGTTGTTTATATTTCTAAAGCCATCAGCCCGGCGCGTGTCAGCGGCGTGTACCTCACCGAAGTAGAGGGCAGCCGCACGGCAACCGTGGTGGTTGGCGAAGATCAGCTGAGTCTCGCCATCGGGCGCGATGGACAGAATGCGCGCCTCGCGGCGAAATTAACCGGTTGGCGAATCGATATCAAGTCCCTGGCGGAAGCCGCGGCCGACGCCGTTCAAAAGATGCGCCAGGATGGCGAATTAAGCGCCCTGCTGCCAAATGTTGTTGAGACCATTCCGATGGTGGAAGAGATTCTTGCCAAGAAGGCTGAGAACCGGCCCGTTACTCCGGAAGAATATACAACACTGACTCAATTCGTGGACCGCGTCGAGCGCCGCACCATCCAGATGAAGGAAGACGCAACGCGCGCTGTCGAAGAGAAGACCGCCAGCGCTCTTTCCGAAGTTCCCACAGCTGCATTTGGAATGCCACTCGAAGAACTTGGTCTTAAGGAACATGTCTTCAATATTCTTGTGGAAGCAGGGATTGATACTATCGGTGGGCTGATGATGTCCCTGAAGATGGATGCCAACCGTGTCTTAGGCTTGCCTGGGATTGGCCCTAAGGCAATGCAGAATATCGAAGAGCAGCTAGCCGTGCTGAAATTCCCAGAGCCGGTTCCTGCCGAGCCCGTCGTAGAGGCGGTTGCGGTACCAGAGCCTCAGCCTGCGGAAACTTCACCGGTCGCTGCGGAAGTGGCTGCAGTGGTGGCGGAACCTGCCAGGGTGGAGGAAGTGCCGGCCGCCGATAAGCCGGCCCCGGCGAAGAAAGAACCAAAGGGCAAGATTGCCGAAGAAGAAGATGACGAGCACAAGGACGGCGTCTCCTTGGACGAATTGTTCGCCATGAAGCCCGAGATCTTTCAGACGGCTGGCGGCGAGGAAGAAGACTCCGCTGATAAGAAGAAAGGCAAGAAGGGTAAGAAAAAGAGCGTCGAACTGGAATTCGACGAGGAGCGCGGCGAGGTCGTTGGACGCAAGAAGCACAAACGCGGCGATGGTGACCTCGGCGAGGACTGGTAAGCTATTAATAACAGTTGTTGCCCTGTGCAATGACGTGAGATGAAGGTGTCAAAGAAACCTGTCCAGCGTGTGAAACATGTGCCCCAGCGGACTTGTGTGGGCTGCCGTGAAATCCTGCCGAAACGCAAGATGATCCGTCTCGTCCGCACAGCCGAAGGAGTGCAAGTAGACCCAACCGGAAAATTGTCCGGAAGAGGAGCCTACCTGCATGACCGTCGGGAATGCTGGGAGCGCGCATTAAAGGGCGCATTGGCACACGCTTTGAAAACAACTTTAACAACGGATGACCGTACACGACTTGAGGAATATATGGTTTCTCTGCCACAGGAGGCAGAGGTGGTGGGGACCGGCGAGTAACCAGCATGTGATCTGATTAAATCGCTCACTGGGCTTGCCAAAATGGATTGTGTGCGTTGTCGTACGTTGTTCATTGCAGATTGAATTGTGGAGGTAGCCCATGAGTACGAACGGAAATAAACTTGAGATTCCCGCCAGCATTGTGATACGCGATCTGGCACAGAAAATACAGAAAAGCCCCATTGATCTGATAAAAAAATTGATGTCCAATGGCGTGATGGCAACCATTAACCAGTCGGTGGATTTTGACACGGCTGCGATCGTGGTTGGTGAATATGGATTCGAAGCGGTCCCGGAAGTCGTTGAAGAAGTGAAGGTGGAAACGGGAGAAGTGCCGCTGTGGCGCCAAATGATTGCGGGGGAAGAAGGGTCAAAACTGACCAGCCGCCCACCTGTGGTCACTATTCTTGGCCATGTAGATCATGGCAAAACGAGTCTGCTTGACGCGATCCGTCAAACGGATGTAGCCGCCGGGGAAGCAGGTGGCATTACCCAACATATCGGTGCCTATCAGGTGGAAATGAAAGGTCGATTGATTACATTTCTCGATACACCTGGTCATGCTGCGTTCACGCAAATGCGGGCGCGTGGCGCTCAAGGCGCAGATATTGTCGTCCTAGTGGTTGCCGCGGATGATGGTGTGATGCCCCAAACGAGGGAAGCGATCGCGCATGCCAAAGCAGCGCGGGTGCCGATTATCGTCGCCCTCAATAAAATTGACAAAGCGAATGCCAACCCTGATCGTGTGAAACAACAGCTTGCTGAACAGGAGCTGGTTCCGGACGAGTGGGGCGGCAATACGATGGTCATCCCTGTCTCTGCCAAACAGAAACAGGGCATCGACGATCTGCTCGAAGGGATCCTGCTCGTTGCAGATAACATGGAAATTAAGGCCAACCCCGGTGGCAAGGTGATCGGAACCGTCATTGAAGCGGAGCTCGATAAATCCCGGGGCGTGATGGCAACCTTGCTTGTCCAAAATGGGACGCTTGAATCCGGTGATGTTGTTGTGGCAGGGACGGCTTACGGGAAACTGCGCGCCCTTTCGGACTTCAAAGGCAAGCCCGTGCGCAAAGCCACGCCTGCCACTCCGGTGGCGGTGATGGGTCTAAGTGACGTTCCCTCGGCCGGAGACCTGTTTGAGGTCGTGGGCTCCGAACGCGAAGCACGGACGATCGTCTCCGAGCGTGCCGACGCCGCAAAATCGCAAGCACAGTCCAGAAAGAAAGTTTCGCTGGAAGATCTGTTTGCCAATGCGCAGGCTGGCGGAGTCAAAGAGCTGAATCTGATCGTCAAGGCGGACGTACAAGGTTCGCTTGATCCCATTGTCACCGAGTTGAACAAGCTTGGCACGAAAGAGATCGGTGTCAAAGTTCTATACTCTGAAACGGGCAATATCGGGGAAAACGATATCATGCTGGCGTCCGCCTCGAATGCCATTATCATCGGCTTCAACGTCCAGGCGGATGTCTCTGCTCGCCGCATGGCTGAAAAAGAAGGCGTCGACATTCGTCTCTATGAGATCATCTACCGCATGACCGAAGACATCGAAAAAGCTCTCAATGGTATGCTCGAACCGAAGACCAAGGAAAAGGTCATCGGGCGTGCTCAGGTGCTCGCCGTGTTTTCCGCCTCCAAGTTCGGTAAGGTGGCGGGTTGCAAAGTCACCGACGGGGAACTGCGCCGCAATTCCAAAGTGCGCTTATACCGCGGCACGGACCTCGTCTACGAAGGAGACATGGGCTCCCTACGCCATGAAAAAGAGGACGTGAAAGAAGTGAAACAGGGCTACGAGTGTGGCGTAGGTTTCAAGAGCTTCAGCGATATTCAAGTCGGTGATCAATTGGTTTGTTATGTAGTTGAAAAGTCAGAATAACAATATTCTATGTAATATTATCTAAGGGAAATCGTGAATTAAGTATGCCCTCAGGGACTCGCTTACAGCGTATTGCGGACCGCATCCGCCAGGAACTCTCGGAAATGCTCATTCGTGAGATTAGTGATCCGCGTCTCAAGCAGATTTATGTAACGGATGTGAAAGTAGACCGGGAACTCGCGTATGCGGACGTTTATGTTTCAGCGGTGGAAGGTGTCTCGCGCTCCACAGACGTTCTCGCGGGACTGGAATCGGCTTCTGGTTTCATCAGGCGCAATCTCGCCTCGCGGGTGGAGTTGCGCGCCTTCCCGCGGCTCCGCTTCCACTGGGATATGACGCCTGAAAATGCTGACCGGATTGAGCAAGTGCTTGCGGAATTACGAAAAAAGCAATAAACTATTGTATCCTTACGGAAACAAAAGGTAATTATTAGGAAATCTATAGAAATGACGGAAGAGATTATCGGGGCCATCAAGGAACGTTTAGATGCCGCAAGGATTATCATGATTGCTTCCCATATCCGCCCGGATGGGGATGCAATTGGGTCACTACTTGGACTGGGGCTGGCTCTTCAAGATGCTGGAAAACGCGTACATATGGTGCTTGTCGATGGCGTTTCGCCATCCTACCAACATCTCCAGGGAAGCGAATTGATCGTCCGAGAACCTGCTCAAGATTATGATACTTTTATCACTGTAGATTGTGCAGATTATCGGCGAGTGGGCAAAAATTTCGCGAGCCTTGGTCCCCCACACATTAACATTGATCATCATAAGACAAACGAAAAATTTGGGAAGTTAAATCTCATCGAGCCTGATGCGGTGGCAACCGCTGCTATTCTGGCGAACTACCTGCCCACCTGGGGATTGAAGATCACCAAACCTATTGCCGCTGCCTTGTTGACAGGCATTATTACCGATACACTTGGGTTCCGAACTTCGAATACCAATCCGTCTGCGCTGCGGTTGTGTGCGATGCTAATGGAAACTGGTGTCAATATGCCTGAGCTGTATATGCGTTCGCTGATCTATAAATCCTTCCCTGCGGCTCGATACTGGGGCGCCGGTCTTTCGAGCCTCGAGCAGGAAAACGGTCTTGTGTGGGGGACACTCACCCTCGACGATCGCCAACGAGCAGGCTACGTAGGAAATGATGATGCTGATCTTATTAACTTAATCTCAGCGATTGATGGGAACAAGGTCGGTATGATCTTCGTTGAACAAAGTGATAAGCACGTTAAGATTTCATGGCGGGCGCTCGAAGAAGGCATTGATGTTTCCCCCATTGCAAAACAATTTGGCGGTGGAGGTCATGCCGCTGCTGCCGGGGCGGATATTCCGGGATCGTTGGATGAAGTCCAGCCTGTAGTGCTTAAGGTGACGCGGGAACAACTGGGCCTCTAAGAATGTATTTCAAGATGCATGTTAAAGATGGATCATTAAGGAGGAGTAAAAGTGAATAGCCAAGATGTAAGAAATGCTATTTCTGGGGTTTTAGTAGTGGATAAACCGGTCGGTATGACATCCCACGATGTTGTGCAGGCCATCCGTAATGGGACGAACTTACGTCGTGCCGGGCACACCGGTACGCTGGACCCTCGTGCATCAGGCGTACTCGTTATTTTAGTGGGACCCGCTGTTCGCCTGAGTGAATATGTCTCTGCTTCGGATAAACGTTATCAAGCGATTATCCGTTTGGGTGGGCGAACTGATACCTTTGACGCCGAAGGGAAGGTTACTCCAGCCAGCCAGCCGGTGAACGTAACCGAGCAGCAGTTTGAAGAAGTGCTGAAAACCTTTATTGGTGAAATCGAACAAACGCCGCCGCCTTACTCGGCCGTCAAAGTGCAAGGGCGTAAAGCCTACGAAATGGCGCGCAAAGGCGAGGAAGTCGATCTCGAGCCGCGCAAGATCACCGTTCATCATCTCGAAGTTCTGGAATGGGCACCGCCGGAAGTTGTTATTGATGTGCATTACTCCTCAGGAACGTATGTTCGCTCACTGGCAAATGACCTTGGTGAAAAGCTTGGATGTGGAGCCTACCTTGTGGGGTTGCGCCGCACCAAGAGTGGACGGTTCTCCCTGCGTGATGCTGTGCCTCTGCGTAAATTGCAGGAGGCATTCCATGCCGGGAACTGGTATCAATATTTAATACCCG
>DATHUN010000001.1:0-1921 GCA_035462205.1 Anaerolineales bacterium | reverse complement strand
CGCCTTCAAGCGGATCACGTCGGGCCATGTCAGTACAGCGACAAGATCGAAGATGGACCAGGCATCTTTTTCAAAACAGGCACTTTCAAGGCGTCGCAATGCCCCCAAATCGCGCACGCTTGCCACTTGAATATTCATACGAGGGAATTGTATCAATAAAAAAGCATACCACCGAGGAAAAGTTCTCGGTGGTATGCTTTTTGTATCTGTAAATCTATCTATTACTTGCCGTTCCGGCCCACAAAGTTCTCCAGCATACTGGTAAATTCCATTGGGAAGATGTACTTGGTCGATGGGCTCGTCCCAATCGATTTCAGCGTTTCGAAATACTGTAACGTCATTGTCTTCTGATCAACGGCTTTGGCAGAATTAAAGATAGCGTCGAGCGCCTGTGCAAAACCCTCGGCGCGTAATAATTGCGCCTGGCGTTCCCCTTCCGCACGCAGGATATTGGATTGCCGTTCGCCCTCCGCGGAAAGGATCGCAGCCTGCTTGGTACCTTCGGCACGATTGATGGCAGCCTGCTGATCGCCCATGGATTCGGTCACCAGAGCACGGCGGATACGTTCGGCCGACATCTGGCGGTTCATGGCATCCTGGACCTCGCGCGGCGGGATGATTTCGCGGATCTCGACGTTTGTCACTTTGACGCCCCAGCGCTCCGTCACCTCGTCGAGACGGGTGCGCAGCATGTTGTTGATATGTTCGCGTTCCGAAAGAACATCATCTAACGGGATACCGCCAATGACCGCCCGTAGGGTGGTTGCGGCAATACCGGCCGCCGCCGATTCGAAGTTACCGACCTGCAAGACCGATTCCGCCGGATCAAGTACCTTGTAGTACCACAAGAAGTCAATTGAGATCGGCGCGTTATCCTTTGTGATCGAGGTCTGGTGCGGGACTTCACGCACCTGCTCGCGCAGATCCACCCGGACCGCCCGATCAATGACCGGGATCAGTAACACGATACCCGGTCCCTTGGAACCGATGCTGCGTCCCAGGCGGAATACGACCAAGCGCTGGTATTCGGGAACGACGCGAATTGCGTTCGCTAAAAAGACAAAAATGACAACAGCGAATGCTCCCACAAAGCATAAGGCACTACCGCCAACAACACCATTCATTGAAATCTCCTTTTGTGTGAATAACGTTCAGCTATTTTTCTCGACGATCAACACAAATCCATCGCGCCGGACTACCCGAACCGGACTGCCCGCCGCGATCGCTTTATCACTTTTCGCCGACCAGAGTTCCCCAGCCACGAATACACTTCCTTCGTCCTCAATCTTTGTTCTTGCTTCTCCAAGACGGCCGACCAGTCCATCCGGATCATGTAATGGCCGAACGCTTGCTGCTTCCACCGATTTTCTGACCGCAACCCATAAGAATCCAGCTACAAAAGCCGAGGTCATAATAGCTAGCAACGGATTGACAGTGTTGCCATCGGCAGCTCGCTGGAACATGAAAACCGATCCAAGGATCAAGAGGAGGATGGCAAATGCCAGAAATAATTCACGTTTGGGTTTTCGCAGGGCATAGACAAAGGGCACAATGCTCAATGCAAGCAGTAGCAACGCCCACCAGTGGAAAGAAAGATTGTAGACCGCGTATCCCGCCAGAAGAATACAGAAGAAGGCGGCAATTTCGATCACCCCCGTTCCTGGAGAGGCAAGGGCCAGCATTGCCAGGAAAACACCCCCGATCAGGAATAAGTAG
The DNA here is from genome assembly GCA_035462205.1 of Anaerolineales bacterium. Lineage (GTDB taxonomy): Bacteria > Chloroflexota > Anaerolineae > Anaerolineales > Villigracilaceae > Defluviilinea. The sequence goes on along the minus strand of DATHUN010000001.1, from coordinate 205 downwards.
GCAACGTTGGGGTCAAGTAAGAAGTCCATAGCTGCTCCATTTCATTATACAACTAAACAAGTTGTTTATCTCCATTTATCTACGAGGATTGTCGCTCTGAAGTTGTGAAAGGTACACCAATGTGTAAGTTGTATAATGGGGACGCTTTATTTTCAACGGACAAGGAGTTCCAGTGAGCTTTCAAAAAATTTGCGTACTCGGGCTG